>CAZBGE010000232.1:0-1581 GCA_964491435.1 uncultured Smithella sp. | reverse complement strand
ATGAAACTTTTTTCCAGATTTTTCTTCATTTTGCTCTTGATTGCCTTGGCGCAGCCGGCGCCTGCCCGGGCGGCGGCCAACCCCGAACTGGAAGAAATCCGCCGTTGGGAAGCGCTGCTTTTGACTCCCTGCGACAAGCCGCTGGCCTACATGACGGAAATGGTGCGCCTCGGGCAGACCTACCCGGATCAGGAGCGTCAGCGTCTGGCGCTTTATCGCGGTCTTCTGGATAATCACCGTCTGGTGCTGGCCAACTTTCTGACCGAAAAAACCGACAAGACAGGCGTGACTGTCGGCCCGTTCCGCGCGCGTTATGATCAGCTATACCAGGAAGCCGCTCGCGAGGGACTGCTCAGAGAGGCCAGTTACGAAGACATTCCCGAATATCAAAACATGGCGGATATGGCCGTGCGGGTTTCTCAGTATGACGCAGCGTTTGACAAGCAACTGCAGGGCAGCGAGGCCAGCGTCGGCAAATGGTCAAAAAAACAGGAAAATGTGAGCAACAAGCTCTTTTTTGTCGAGGAGCAGCGCGCCGGCGCCGAGCGTCTGCGCAAAGAAATGGCTGAGCTCAAAGAAGAATGGAGAAAAGCGCGGGCGGAATACTTCAGAACAATGAAAGCCGACCCCTACAAGGATATTTTTGCGGAGCTGGACCGCCGGGCGGCTTTCATGACCGATACGCTCGTCAAGGAATATGAAAACAACCGCCAGGCATTAACCATCGCGGCGCAAAGCGGCGACTATCTGCACTGTCTGGGCGAGATTGTCGAGAGTTCCTCTTACACCGTCATCTCTGAAAACTCCGGTTTTTCTCCCCCTCCGGCAAATTACCAGGCAGGCGCCCCCGGCACGGTGGAGGCTCTTCCCGGCATGGGTTTCCGGATGCCCAAACCCGTCGTTTTCGACAGAATCAAATCGGCGCAGACGGACATCCCTGAAGAATTTCCTCTGGATTTGCCGCTGAAATTTGATCCGCTACCCTACATTAAAACAGAAATCGAATGTCAGAAAATCAAGATCAAGGCGGAAAAAGACGCCATTATCGCCATGGGCACCTATCTGACCGGCCTGAAAGGGACAGGCGGGCTGATAGTCGGAGAAACATTCAATGTCTTCCACGGCTTGTTTGAAGGCTTCGGGGGCGTGGGACAAATATTGATCGGCGTGGGCACAGCTCCGTTTAAACCCATCGAAACCTATGATAAACTCAATAAAATCAAGGATGGCATGGTTTACCTCTGGCAAAGCCCGGATGCCAAGCAAGCCATGGTCGAAAAAGGCGTCGGCTCGGTGGTTGATTATTTCAGGGGAATCGGTTCCGCCGTCAATCTGATGGCTCTTCCTGATCCGGATGAAGGTGTCTATGATCGTTATACCATGGACGAGTGGCGCAAAAGAGCGGAAGAAACGCAGCTGGCCCGGGAAATGGTTACCAATTCGGAAAAGATTGTGGGAAACATTATTGCCGATGTGTTAACCGGCGTCATTCTCTCCAAAGCGTCCGCATCATCAAAGATCGCCGCGGAGGCGGCGGACACAGCAGGCGACCTGGCCAGCGCCAGAGCCAGGGCGGACAAA
>CAZBGE010000231.1:0-1592 GCA_964491435.1 uncultured Smithella sp. | reverse complement strand
CGACGTGAAACAAGCGGTCGCAGACCGCATCGGCGATAGTCGGATTGCCGATGAAAGCATGCCAGTCCTTGATTGGCAACTGGCTGGCGATGAGCGTTGATCCGGCCATGTACCGATCCTCGATGATTTCCATGAGGTCTTTTTTATCCGTGTCTGACAGAGAGTTAGACCAAAGTCGTCAATGATCAGCAAATCCACTTTGGTCAGCTTCTGAATATATTTTAAATAATACCCTTCGCCCCGGGCAGCTAAAATATCGCCCAGCATTCTTGGCCAGCGGCTGTAATAAACGGTAAAACCATAACGGCAGGCCCACTGACCAAAAGCACAGGCCAGATAACTCTTGCCTACGCCGGTAGGACCGGAGATCAGGACATTCTGATGTTTTTCCAGCCACTGATTGTTTTGTAACGCCGTGATCCTGGATTTGAGAAGCCCCCGGTTTGACTGGTAATCAATGTTTTCCAGCGCGGCGGAAGAAAACTTCAGTTTAGCTCTTTGCAACAACCGACGCTGGCGATTATTCTGCCGGTGGATATACTCATCATCCACCAGCAAGGCGGTAAACTCATCGTGGTTCAGATCCTGATGATCCGGCATAATGCGCCGGGATTGAAACGATGCGGCCATGCCGTGCAACTTCATTTCATGCATTTTCGTTAAAGTCTGTGTCGTCATAGCACACCGCCTGTTTCTGTTTTCAGCGTATTTTCATGATAGTAGTCAGCGCCGCGGATGTTTTCGTGATTACGAATGACGGCAACGGCAGAAGACGGAGTCAGAGACAATGATTCCTGTTTATCCAATCCCTTCTCTAAAATGTTCATTACGCTGCGATAAGAATAAGCTTTGTAGGTAAGCGCCCGTCGACAAGCCAGATTCAGACGCTCCGCAGAATACGTATTCTCCAACCGGATGATGCCCATGCAGGACTTATACGCCTGTTCGGGAAACTTTCTTTGCGCCATGACTTCCTGAACCAGGGCTTTGACGGAAGGACCGTATTTGCCTGCATAGCTTAAGATTCTCTCCGGCGTCCAATCCAGATACTTGATGTGCCGTTCAGGCATGTGCTCTTTGATCGTTGTATAACCATGCTCCTTGTAGCTTCTGGAGTGAGAACAGATGCGATTCCCCTGGTGATATACCTCAAGGATCATTCTGGTCGCTTTGATTTCCACGTCTTTATGAATCAACGTATAGGGAACGGAGTAATGATGGTTGTCATAGGCAACATGATAGTTAAACTGCACTTTTGCTTTTTTCCATTCGGCAAATTCGTAACGTTTTTCCGGCAAAGGAAGAGCATGGGGCTTGTCCCAGAGTTCAAAGAGTTCCCGGCGGTTCTTTTTCATTTTCTTCATGATGCGGCGATTGAAGTCATCCAGCAGGTCCCTGATCGCCATATTTAACTCGCTCAAAGAGTAAAAGGTCTGATTGCGCAGGCGAAACAAGATCCACCGCTTGGCCAACTTCACGCCGTTTTCCGCCCGGGATTTGTCTTTCGGGCGGTAAGGTCTTGCCGGAAAGATGACCGTGCCATAATGCTCGGCAAACTCGGCATAGGTGGGGTTGATGTCGGGTTCATAACG
>CAZBGE010000230.1:0-1610 GCA_964491435.1 uncultured Smithella sp. | reverse complement strand
CATCACGCCTTCGGCTATACCGAACGGCAGACCGGCGACTACGCGGAAGATCTGGCGGCGGCCATGCTGGCCTCGACGCTGGGCATCGACTTTAATCTGGAGGAAAGCTGGGATGAAAAAAAGGAATTATTTAAAATCAGCGGGAAAATCGTCGGGACGCGCAATACCACGCAATCCTGTGTTTTGAAAAGCGGGGATTATACAACGGTGCTGGCGGCCGCGGTTTTTATTTTCTGAAAACAAACTTGGAAAGGAGGATTTTGCTCATGCCAAGAGGAGATTCAACAGGTCCCATGGGAATGGGACCCATGACAGGTCGTCAGGCGGGATATTGCGCCGGTTACAATATGCCCGGTTTTGTGAATAATGCCGGAAGACGCGGTATGGGGATGGGTTTTGGACGTGGCGCTAATTTAGGAGGGCGAGGCGGCGGATTAAGACGGCGTAATCGCTTTTTTGCAACTGGTGTGCCGGGCAGAGCCTGGTTTGGAGGACCGTTGACGCCATTTCAGCAAACCGATCAGGCAACGGAAATACAAATACAGACGCTGAAAAGTCAGGCCGAATACCTGCAATCCGAAATGGATGCAATTAAAAAGCGCCTTGATGAATTAACCGCAGGAGACCGGAACCAATAGAAGCCGTGGGCAAGGACTCTGTCCGCGCCAGGGCGGCGGCGCGGTTCGCGCATCTCCGCGTCGCCGCCGATTTAAAGAAAGGACTATATGAAAATAGCAATTACAACATCCGGAAACGATTTAAACGCGCCGCTGGACAGCCGCTTCGGCCGTGCGCCGAAATTTCTGATTTACGATCTGGAAAGCAAGACCTTTGAGGTTGCAGACAACAAGCAAAACCTCAATGCGGCGCAGGGCGCGGGCATCCAATCCGCGCAAAATGTCGCCCGCCTGGGCGCGGGAGCCGTCATTACCGGACATTGCGGCCCGAAAGCTTTTCGCGTTCTGGAGGCCGCAAAAATTAAAATCTACGCCACCGCCGCCGTAACCGTGTCGGAAGCTATTGAACAATATCGTGATGGCAAACTGTCCGAGGCGGCGTCCACCGATGTTGAGGAACACGGGGCATGAAAAATTCGCGGATCACTTACAAACCGATCGGCATCATCCACAGCGAACATACGATTGCTGAAAAAACACCCATCCAGCCTGTCTATGCCAAGGGATGCAAGGGACACGTTGAAGTTTTTCCCGAATTTGCCGAAGGACTGCGCAATCTGGAGGGTTTTTCACACATATATCTGATCTACCATTTCCACCGCTCCGGGCAGATTAAATTGATTGTCAAACCTTTTCTTCAGGATGAGGATCGCGGCATATTTTCAACCCGGTCTCCTTATCGCCCAAATGCTATCGGCTTGAGCGTTGTGGAAGTCATCGGCCGGGAAAATAATATTCTGCATGTCTATGGACTGGACATTCTGAACGAAACACCGCTTCTGGACATCAAGCCCTACACGGCTAAATTCGATCTTCACCCGGTGAGAAAAAACGGCTGGCAGGACGAGGTGGATGAAGCAACCGCCCGGAAGCGGGGAAAGCGCGGGTACGGGAAACCATGAGGGTAGCCGTTGCTTCCGGAAAAGGCGGAAC
>CAZBGE010000229.1:0-1614 GCA_964491435.1 uncultured Smithella sp. | reverse complement strand
GGCAGGGCTCCTCGCGCGAGCATGCCGCCATTTGCCCCATGTACCTGGGTGTGCGAGCGGTCATCGCCAAATCGCTGGAAAGAATCCATGCCGCCAATCTGCTCAACTTCGGCATTCTGCCCCTAGCCTTTATCGACGAAAAGGATTATGACGCCATCGACCAGGGAGATGAACTGGAAATCGCGGGCGCGGGCAACGCAATCCGGGAAGGGAAAAACCTGACGGTGCATAACAAGACCAAAGGCGTATCTTTTGAAGTAAGCTGCCGGTTGTCTCCCAGACAAAAGCAGATGATCCTGGCGGGCGGCGCGTTGAATATCCGCTCTCAACAATAACAACACCATGGAGCAAAAGTTTTTTATGAGCAACAAAATCAAAGTAAAAACAACGCTTGTCGAAATGGACGGCGACGAAATGACCCGCATCATGTGGCAGATGGTCAAAGACAAACTGCTTTTTCCTTATCTGGACATGAACATCGACTATTACGATCTGCACGTCAAACACCGCGACGACACGGACGATCAGGTCACGGTGGACGCCGCCCTCGCCATTCAGAAATACGGCGTGGGCATCAAATGCGCCACCATCACGCCCAATGAAGACCGGGTTCAGGAATATGGTTTGAAAAAAGCCTGGAAAAGCCCCAACGGGACGATTCGCGCCATGCTGGACGGCACGGTGTTCCGCAAACCCATCTTGGTCAGCAACATCAAGCCGGGGGTTTCCGCCTGGAAAAAACCCATTACCATCGGCCGCCACGCCTATGGCGATGTTTACAACAACTTCGAGATGAATATCCCCGGAGCGGGAAAACTGGAAATTGTCTTTACACCGGAAGGCGGCCGGCCGCAAACAACGCTGGTCAAAGATTTCCCGTCGGCCGGCATTATCCAGATCAACCATAATCTGGAGCAATCCATCCTGAGCTTTGCAAAGGCCTGCTTCACATACGCGCTGGCCGAAAAAATCGACCTGTGGTTCTCCACGAAAGACACCATTTCGAAAAAATACGACGCCGGATTCCGTGATATCTTTGACCGTGAATTTCAATCCAACTGGAAAGACAAGTTTGCCGCCGCCGGAATCGAATACTTCTTTACGCTGATCGACGACGCGGTGGCGCGCGTCATGAAAACGGAAGGAGGCATCTTATGGGCGCTGAAAAACTATGACGGCGACGTCCTGTCCGACATGATCGCCTCTGCCAGCGGCTCGCTGGCCATGATGACGTCGGTCCTGGTCTCGCCTCACGGCTGGTTTGAATACGAGGCCGCCCACGGAACCGTTCAGAAACATTACTATAAACATTTAAAAGGCGAAGAAACCTCTTCAAACTCCATGGCGCTCATTTTCGCCTGGACAGGCGGCCTGCGCAAACGCGGCGAACTGGACGGCACGCCGGACGTGGTTGATTTCGCCAATCAGGTGGAAGCGGCCGCCCTGGAGACGGTTGAATCCGGCGTCATGACCGGCGACCTGCTGTTGCTGGCCGAAAAGAAGCCGTCCAACCGCAAGGTCAATACCGAAGGCTTCATCGACGCCATAGCCGAAACGCTGAAAAAGAAACTGTAAGAACGAGAAACACGCGCACCTGAAGGTGCGCACTACATG
>CAZBGE010000228.1:0-1730 GCA_964491435.1 uncultured Smithella sp. | reverse complement strand
CCGCGCTGCATCGCTTCCACCAGGGGCAGGCCGAATCCTTCGACATAAGAGGGATAGACGAGGCTTCGTGAAAAGCGGTAGCAATATTCAAGTTCCTTGTCGGAAAGGTCGTTGAACATAAACAGGCGCTTGTTGTATTCGCGATGATTTTTGACCCTGGTCACAATTTCCTCGCAGCGCCATCCGACTTTCCCCGCCATGCATAAGACGACAGGTTTTCCTTTTTGCCAGAGCAGTTCAAAGGCATCCAGCAAAAAACCGTAGTTTTTCCGAGGCTCTATTGTTCCGACCATTAAATACACACCATGACCGGTCCCGCAGATGAAAGCGCTTTCCAGTTCCTGCCGAATCGCCGCATCATTTTTAACCAGATCAAGTTCGGCGCCCAGATAAAAATAATCAAACCATTGATGGCCGGATTTTGCCTCCCGGACGTTTTGATGAACGTAGCTCTGCATCTGATCGCGGATCGTCTGTGATATCGCCATAAAGCCATCCGCCGTTCGGGCCACCCACTTGAGCCAGTGCTGAAAGATCGGGACCAGGCCGCGGTGGCAGTAGCGGGGGTGAGTTAAAGGAATTAAATCATAGATGACGGAAACAATAACGATTCCTTCAGCTTTTAATTGATCAACCAGGGAAAATATGTCCGCATGCCAGGAAGAATCCAGTAATATGAGCACATCCCCGGCGTCTGCCTTCAGTTCCACAATGCGCTCTCCGATTTCTTTTTTCTGGCAAATGCGCGAAAGAATGGAAACCGGTAGATAAAAGAGGGCCACTCCGGCAAGCTTCATGGCGATCAGCAAAGCGGTTTCCAGGAGATTTGAGGTTCGAAAGGGCCGGAGCGCGGACAGACGATCAAAAAAGAGCCAGTAGCGCATCCGCAGCTGAACAAGCCTGGCGTAAAGAAGATTCACTCGGTACATTTCTTTTCCCGCCGGCTGAAAATGATTGACTTTGAATACCTTGCGGTTTCTCAAAATGACGGGAATGACTTCGCACTTTGTTTGAGCGCCGGAAATATTGGCGATGATATTGCGGACGACGCGCTGAATTCCTGAATTGAAATCAGGATGTTCGTAAACAAAAGTGCATTCGAGCAGATATTTCATCAGCGATACGGTTGCAAAGAAGATCTCACCTTAAGGCAGAATGCTACGATGATTTTGAAGCCTGCTCCAGGTGTTCAATAGTCAGACAGGCATCCAGCGAAGCAGATCCGACAAAATCCGGTTTACTGGTATTATAAACAGAAAAGACCAGACCTGCGTCACGCCATTCATAATTATCAGACAGGTGCGAATCCTGCCTGGAAACACCTGTCGATATTGTATAATTACCTTTGCCTAAATTCATCGCAAATTGAAAACGGCCAATTACCTGATCTTCCGCCGACAGATGCTCAATTGTTTTGCCCAGGCGGTAACTGTTAATGCCGTAAACGCTTTGACCGAATCGATCCTTGATCAAAAAACCTATCACCAGCTCCGGCACGGGTGTGTTGACTTGCGCCCTGATTTCCAGGGTTACGGGGGCGCCGGTTTCAACGGCCTCAACCGGCTGATGCTCCTGGTTGAGAAGATTGATTTCAATGACTGAAACATTTCCACGCCCCGAGGTGGTTTGAACCTTTCCATAGGCCAGCCGCTCCTGACGGATGAGTTTGACATCGCGCTCGGACAGAAGAGCATGATAGAAATCCATGGCCTCGCCGGGCGGTCCTTCCT
>CAZBGE010000227.1:0-1776 GCA_964491435.1 uncultured Smithella sp. | reverse complement strand
CAGGCGAGCGCGGCTTCCGGGGTGATTTCGGCGGGATGATTGAACTGGGTGTTGAACCATACAGGACGGTAACGTTTCAGCATCCGGCAGAGGTCTTTGGTAATCCTCATGGGCATCACTGCGGGCGCGCGGCTGCCGAGGCGCAAGACTTCCACGTGGGGTATGGCCGAAAATGAACGCAGGATCATTTCCAGCATGCCGTCGTCATATATGAGCGGATCACCGCCGGAAAGAATGACTTCGCGGACGCCGGGCGATTTCGCCACATAACAGACCATTTTTTTCAACCGGTTTTCCAGGGAGGATGTTTCCGTGGTTTTCCAGAAACGCTTGCGGTTGCAGTGCCGGCAGTATGTCGCGCATGCTTTGGTGACAATTGCCAGAACGCGGTCAGGATAACGATGGATTAATTTCGGCGCGGGCATGCAGCCATCTTCGTTCAAAGGGTCTTCCGGGTGGTTTGTCAAAATGGAAACCTCCTGCAAGCTGGGCATGCACTGGGCGGCGATGGGGTTGTTTTCATCATTTTCGTTAATCAGCGACAAGTAATAAGGTGTGATCGCCATCGGATACGAAGAAAGAGCGGGACGGAGTCTTTCCAGTTCGGACATCGGCCTGCGCAAAACACCGGCCAGGTCTTTCAGGGATGTGATGCGGTTCTGCAATTGCCAGCGCCAGTTCCGCCAGTCTTTGGCGGAGGCGTTTTTCAGGTAAGTCAGCAGGGATTTTTTATTCATCGTCTTTCTACCATTTTGCGGCGGGTTGCGTACCACAATTTGGCGTTTGTGCAAAGAAAATCCATCCATGCCGGATATCAAAAAAACAGCGGTTTTTGTCCTTTGGTCATGGTATGATGCGGCGAAAATCGGCGGAGGGAGAAAAATCCTTGGCATCCATTCAACAGCGTAAAGAACGCGTGGCGATGTTGTCGGTCGCGTCCAATTCCATACTGGTGGTTTTCAAAATTCTTGTCGGCGCTCTGATCGGCTCTGTTTCCATTATTTCCGAAGCGATTCATTCGGGCATGGATTTGCTGGCGGCGGTTATCGCCATGTTTTCCGTCAAAAAATCCCATCTTCCGGCGGATAGATCGCACCCTTTCGGACACGGCAAAATGGAAAGCATCTCGGGGTTCATTGAAGCCATTTTAATCTTCATTGCCGCTTTCTGGATTGTTTTCGAAGCGCTCAAGAAGCTGGTGTCCGCGCAGGAAGTAGAATCGCCGGGCTGGGGTGTCGCCGTGATGTTTTTATCCGCCGCCATGAATTTATTTGTATCCCAGAGATTGTTCGCCGTTGGAAAAGAAGCGGATTCCATAGCCCTGCAGGCGGACGCCTGGCATTTGCGGACGGATGTCTATACCTCCGTGGGCGTTATGGTCAGTCTGGCGATTATCTGGCTTGGCCACTTCTTCTTTGTTGATCCGCGCATCCACTGGCTGGACCCGGCGGCGGCGATCTTTGTGGCCGTGTTTATTCTAAAAGCGGCATATGAGTTAACATTGCAGGCGCTGGGCGATCTCATGGATGTGAAATTGCCTTCGTCTGAAGAAGAATGGATCCGCGGCGTGATTGCCGGACGCAAGCCGGAGATTCACGGTTATCATCAATTAAGGACGCGCAAAGCCGGCAATTTCCGTTTTATTGAATTCCACATCAAGGTGGACCGGCGAATGACGGTGGAAAATTCACACAGCATCACCCGTGAATTGAAACGCCTGATCATCAATCAATATCCTGCATCAACCATCACCATTCATGTCGAGCCTTGCGACGG
>CAZBGE010000226.1:0-1892 GCA_964491435.1 uncultured Smithella sp. | reverse complement strand
ATCGTGCTGAAAAACATGGCTTAAGCGCGGTAATTAAGCGGTATTGCAACAAAGACGGGAAGCTTTAGCGTGAAGAATACAAAGTTTATTTTTGTGACCGGCGGCGTTCTTTCGTCATTGGGCAAGGGGCTGGCGGCGGCGTCCGTCGCCGCCGTCCTGGAGTCCCGCGGCCTCAGCGTCACCAACCAGAAGCTGGATCCTTACATCAATGTTGATCCCGGCACCATGAGCCCCTTTCAGCACGGCGAAGTCTTTGTCACCGACGACGGCGCGGAAACGGATCTGGACCTGGGACATTATGAACGGTTTTCGTCAACCTGCATGGGAAAACGCAACAACCTGACCACCGGGCAGGTTTATTTTTCCGTCATTACCAAGGAAAGGCACGGCGACTATCTGGGCAAGACTGTCCAGGTCATTCCGCACATCACCAATGAAATCAAAGACTTTATTCGGGAAACGGCCAGGGGGTTTGACGTTTCCATTGTGGAAATCGGCGGCACGGTGGGGGACATTGAAAGTCTGCCCTTTCTGGAGGCGATCCGTCAGTTCCGTAACGAGGCCGGCCGTCAAAATGCCATTTTTATCCATTTAACCTGGGTGCCTTTCATTAAAACCGCGGGAGAAGTCAAAACCAAACCCACGCAGCACAGCGTCAAGGCCCTGCGCGAAATCGGCATTCAGCCGGATATTTTACTGTGCCGTACTGAAAATTATTTATCCGAAGACATCAAAGCCAAAATCGCTCTCTTTTGTAACGTGGAAGTCTCTTCCGTTTTCGCAGCCAAGGACGTGGCCTGTATCTATGAAGTGCCGCTGGTTTACCACCGCGAAGGACTGGATGCTAAAATCATTGAGCTCCTGAACATGTGGACCGGCCAGCCGAAACTTGATGTCTGGAAAAATGTTGTGGAAAAGTTTTATCATCCGGCGCGTGAAGTCTGCGTGGCGATTGCGGGCAAATATGTCAATCTGACCGATTCCTACAAAAGCCTGAATGAAGCGCTGGTGCATGGCGGCATCGCCAACAACTGCCGCGTCAAACTGAAATTTGTGGACACGGAAAAAATTGAAGAGGAAAGCGCAGCCGGACATTTGTCCGGCGCGGACTGCATCCTGGTGCCGGGCGGCTTCGGCAACCGGGGCATCGAAGGCATGATTGCGGCCGTCCGGTTCGCGCGGGAAAATCAAATTCCCTATTTCGGGATTTGCCTGGGCATGCAAATGGCGGTTATCGAATACGCCAGAAATGTCTGCGGGCTGGAAAAAGCCAACAGCTCCGAATTTGACCTGACGACGAAATATCCGGTCATTGACTTGCTGCCCCAACAGCGCAGCGTTCAGGACAAAGGCGCATCCATGCGGCTGGGCGCCTGGCCCTGCGTTGTAGAAGACGCCTCCTTTGCTTTCGCGGCATACGGCCGGAGGGACATTTCCGAGCGTCACCGCCACCGTTATGAATTCAACAACGATTTCAAAAAAACGCTCACGGAGAAAGGGTTGCGGATTACGGGCATGTCGCCGGACGGGCGGCTGGCGGAAATTGTAGAGATAAAAGATCATCCCTGGTTTCTGGGATGCCAGTTTCACCCGGAATTTAAATCGAGGCCGATCAAACCTCACCCTCTTTTCAGTAATTTTATTGAAGCGGCGCTCCATTATGCTGAAACAAAATCTCATCAATGATATTTGTTTCTTCCCGTATGAAGATCAGAAAAACAAAATAAAGAATATTGTTCCTCAGTAGCTCAGCCGGTAGAGCGGGTGGCTGTTAACCGCCATGTCCGTGGTTCGAGTCCGCGCTGGGCCAATACATAAAAAAGGTTTATGGCAAACGATTTAACAAAAACGGAAATCATGGAAAAACTGTTGAAACTGCTGCAGACGGACAG
>CAZBGE010000225.1:0-2016 GCA_964491435.1 uncultured Smithella sp. | reverse complement strand
CTGATCGGGTAGTAGTGGGAGTTGTAGGCGTAAACCGCCACCCGGTCGCCCTTTTTGACTCCGTAGCTCGTCATGAGATTGGCAAAACGCCTGGCCTGCCGTTCGAGATCGTAAAATGAAATCTTCAGATCACGGAAAATGATCGCTGTCTTGTCGCCGTATTTCGTGGCGGCCCGTCTGGCCATATCGCCGATGGTATCGCGGCTGATGATATTACCCATGTGTCTTTTCCTTTCAATATTCGAGATATTTAATGTCCCGGCTTTTGGAAAAATCGGGATTTTTTGTCAGATTAGTTCAAATATTTTTTTTCAAACATTTCTTTAAGCTTGTATTTTTGAATTTTCCCGCTGGCGGTCATCGGAAAGTCCTGAATAAATTCCCAGTAGCGGGGGATTTTGTGCCTGGCAATTTTCCCCTTGCAGAAAGCGGCAAATTCCTCCGGTGTCGCCGTTCGGCCGTCTTTGAGCTGAATGACGGCCAGCACCTGCTCCCCGTATTTTTCATCGGCGACGCCGACCACCTGGGCGTTGGCCACCTTTTCATTCGTAAACAGAAATTCTTCCAGTTCCCGCGGATAGATATTTTCGCCGCCCCGGATAATCATGTCCTTGATCCGGCCGGTCACTTTGTAATAACCGTTTTCATCGATTTCGCCCAGATCGCCCGTATGCAGCCAGTGGTCCCGGTCAATGGCGCCCGCCGTCGCTTCCGGCATCTTGTAATAGCCTTTCATGACGCAGGCGCTGCGCGTGACGATTTCGCCCTGCGCGCCGGGCGGCAGGTCCCGGCCGCTTTCCGGATCAACAATTTTTCCTTCAATATCCGGCAGCAGTCTGCCCACCGTGGAAACGCGCAGTTCCACCGGATCATCGCGGCGCGTCATGGTCATCACCGGCGAGGACTCCGTCTGGCCGAATGCGATGACAATTTCCGGACAATGCATTTTCGTGCGCACCTGTTTCATGGTTTCCACGGGACAGGGCGCTCCCGCCATGATGCCGGTGCGCAGCGACGTCAAATCGTAACAGCCGAAATCCGGATGATTGAGAATGGACACGAACATGGTCGGCACGCCGTTTACTGCCGTGCAGCGCTCGGACGCAATCGATGCCAGCGCCAGAGCCGGATCGAAATATTCCAGCACAACCATGGCCGAACCGTGGTAAACGCAGTTGAGCGTGCTCATAACGCAGCCGAAGCAGTGAAAAACCGGCACCTGAATCAGGAGGCTGTCCTTTTCGGTCATGCCCATGACATCGCCGACCATGCGCGCGTTGTTGACAACATTGGTATGCGACAACATGACGCCTTTGGGAAAACCGGTTGTCCCGGAGGTATACTGCATATTGATGACATCATCAGCATCCAGAGAGCTCATCCGCTCATCAAGCTCCCGGTCCGTAATGACTTCTCCCGCTTTGATCAGATCGGAAAAGGCGAACATGCCGGGCGGATTTTTTTTGCCGCCGATATAAACGACGTTTTTCAACAGCGGCAGCTTTGCGGAGCTCAGTTGTCCCGGCTGACAGC
This sequence comes from uncultured Smithella sp., assembly GCA_964491435.1. Lineage (GTDB taxonomy): Bacteria > Desulfobacterota > Syntrophia > Syntrophales > Smithellaceae > UBA8904. The sequence goes on along the minus strand of CAZBGE010000225.1, from coordinate 483 downwards.
CGTCCAGTTCCGGAACAATCTTGCGCACCGTGTCGTAAAAGCTGGTGTCGCGATACGTGTCGATCAGAAAAAGCGCGGTGGAATCGGACTGCCTGAGAATGTATTCCAGCTCATGGGATTGGTAATTGGTATTGATGGTGACCAGAACGCCGCCGACCATCCCCAGCGCGAACTGGAGGTAAATCCATTCCGGAACGTTGGTTGTCCAGACGGAAACATGATCGCCACGCTGAACGCCCATGGCCATCAGACCCTTCGCCGTTTTGCGGCACTGATCGTACAACTCCTGATACGTATAACGGATTTGAAATTGAGGACAAATCAGCGCCGGGTTCCCGGGATAACGGCCGGCCGCCTCTTTCATCACGTCCCCCATTGTTTTGTTTACAAATTCCGACATGGCATATCCCTCCTAAAACCACTTAACGTTAACTGGGGTGAGTTTAACTGATTTTTATGGGATGTCAAGAAATATTCGTCCGT
>CAZBGE010000224.1:0-2018 GCA_964491435.1 uncultured Smithella sp. | reverse complement strand
TACAATCAGCAAATGCTGCCCTCGCCGGAAGAAGTGCTGGCCAAAGCCAAGACCAGCACTGCCAAAGGAGGAATGAACACCTATATCAAGATTGATGATAATCTGGGTGTGAAAGTGAGCAATAACGAGATTCTGAAAAAACTTGATGATCCGACCGCCGCGGCAATCAGCCGGGCGCAGCGCGATCTTGACGATGTGGGACGGCAATTTCTGCAGGATGTAACCAAAGATTCTCGTCTCGGCCGTCTGCCCCAGGTCAAGGATCGTTACTATGTTGTTGACGACCTCTTTGAAGGAACCAAAAAATACACCAGTATTGATGACATCCCCAACGGCGCGCGGTATAAGGTGGTGGATGTGGTTGAAAACATCCCCCCTTCCTCGCACGCCTCTTCACTGGCGAAGCAGGGAAAACTCACGGAAAATCATATCCGGGCCTACGAAGCCTTCATGAGGGATATGAATAACAAAGGCTATGTCTGGCCGGACAACAAGCTGGATAATTTTGCTTTTGAAGCGGTTGACGAGGCCAATGGCGTTTACCGTGTGGTGCCCATTGATACGGGCGGCGTTTATAAAGTGACGGATCTGCCAGCTGGAGCTGACCCGGCTGACATGGCGCGGAAAATCCAGAAGGCGTATGACCGTTACGGAGAAAGGCCGCTCGGCCATAAGGATTATATGGAAGTTATGCTGGGAGAGGACTTGCAGGCGGCGGGCGTTCCGGCCGAGATGGCTGAAGATATGGCAGGCAAAATGAATAAATACCTTGGTGTGAATAAAGTCAATCCGACGGCAACCACAGTGGCGACGACCAACCAGCCCGGTTTGCGTCTGACATCACCGGACGCCCAATGGAGCGGCGCCTACGGCCAGGTTGCCTCCAAAACGGATGATGTTCTGGCCAAAGAGCTTTCTCAGGCCACCGAAGCCAGTCTGGCTACCAATGCCGATTACCTGCGCGCCCGCGCCGCCCTGGACGCCCAGAAAGCCCAGCTGGCTGACGCCGCAAAAAAGCTGGAAGCAGCCGAGCAGCAGCTTCATCAAACCGAGTTAGCCGCCAAAAGCGCTGTTTTAAACACAACGTCAAGCGCGCCTGCCGCCGCCGGCAAGGTTATTGATCCGCTGACCGGCGCGGCAGCCAGCAGAGGAGCGCAGACCGCGAAATCCGCTATCGGGACCGTGCAGAAATTAGATGAGGCCCAGGAAAAAATGATTTGCCTGGACATCAAGGAAAAAATTCTGGCCGGCATTCAGGCCGATTGGATTACCGAAGGATGGAAAAATTGTCAGAAACTGGGACTTACGTTTGAAGGTGGCCGATGAAGCAATTATCCATTAATATCAAAATATTAATTGCTTTAATGTTGATTATCGGGTCAGCCTCGCTGATTGACACGCCGCAGGCTTTGGCCCAGCAGAATCATCCTCCGGCTCAGTTCAAAGAAGAAACGCCGCAGGAGTTTGTCGATCGCAACCTGGCGGCTGCCCGCAAGCGATTGGCCGCCGCCCGGAACCGCTACCAGCAGAGTCACGGACTGGCCGACCTGGCGCTCGATCCCATTGATCCGTCAACCATTCTCCAATCTCTGCCCAAGCCCCGGAAACTGAAATTCAGCTTTCGTCAACCGGAAAATATTTCAGAAATCAAACCGGCGCCGGTCGTTCCCGGCGATTGGACTTTTTATCCCGGGTATTTAAACTTTTCCAATGCAGGCATCCAGTCCGGTTATTCCGCCACAGCGGCGACGGATGAGATCACCTCCGCGCTGCTGCGCGTGCCGCGAAACCTGCCTTTATACGTAACGGCTTCGATCATTGGCGTCAACAGCCAGTCTTACCCTGTCGAGAAGTGTTGTCTGGAATACAAAATTTTGAAAAACAATGACGGCTCTTTTGCCGGTTCCCAATGCGTCCGCACGGCTCAGGAAAAATACATGTCCGTTCAGACAAATATTGATCCGCGCGCCTGGTCGGACCGGATCGGATTTCATCTGACGACAAGCGAAGGAAAAATT
>CAZBGE010000223.1:0-2105 GCA_964491435.1 uncultured Smithella sp. | reverse complement strand
AGACCTCCAGGAAGCCACCTGGGATGAGGCTTATGCCTTCATTGCTGACAAACTGGCGGCGATTAAAAAAGCAAATGGCCCGGACAGCATTGCCGGACTATCTTCCGCGCGCTGTACCAACGAAGAAAATTATCTTTTCCAGAAATTTATGAGAGCGGCTGTCGGCACCAACAATGTCGATCACTGCGCCCGTCTCTGACACTCCGTAACGGTGGCCGGTCTGGCCGCCACATTCGGCAGCGGCGCAATGACGAACTCGATTGATGAACTGGAATACACGGATTTAATTCTGGCGACAGGAACCAATACGACGGAAAATCATCCTGTCATCGGCATGAAAGTCAAAAGGGCCGTCAAACAGCACGGAACGAAGCTGATCGTGATCGATCCGCGGGAAATTGATTTGGTTAAATATGCGGACGTCTGGTTGAGGCAAAAACCGGGAACGGACGTGGCGGTTTTCAACGGCCTGATGAACGTGATTATCGCAGAAGACCTGTATGACAAGGAATACATAGCCCAGCGCACAGAAGGATTCGACGCGCTCAAGGCGGTTGTGGACAAATATACCCCCGAGTATGTCGAAAAGATTTCCGGTGTGCCCGCGGAAGACCTCAAAAAGGCCGCCCGCATGTATGCCGGCGCCGGTCGCGCCAGCATCATTTACGCAATGGGCATCACCCAGCACATCAGCGGTACGGACAACGTAAAGAGCACCGCCAATCTTTCTATGCTCTGTGGCAATGTCGGCATTGAAGGCGGCGGCGTCAATCCGTTGCGCGGCCAGAATAATGTTCAGGGCGCCTGTGACATGGGCGGCCTGCCCAATGTTTTCCCGGCCTACCAGCAGGTCGCCAATGAAGACATCCGCAAGAAATTTGAAACGGCCTGGGGCGCGACCCTTTCCGGCAAACCGGGGCTGACCCTCATGGAAATCATGGCGGCCGCAGGCAGCGGCAAGATCAAAGCGCTCTATGTCATGGGCGAAAATCCGCTCCTTTCCGACCCGGATTTGCATCACGTCAAAAAGGAGTTGGAAAAATTGGATTTGATGATCGTACAGGATGTTTTCCTGACCGAAACGGCGCAAATCGCCGACGTGGTCCTGCCCGTAACGGTTTTTGCAGAAAAAGACGGAACCTTCAGCAATACGGAACGGCGCGTCCAGCGCGTGCGTAAAGCGATTGAACCGCCGGGAGAGGCGAAAACGGACTGGGAGGTCATTTGCGGCATTGCCAATAAAATTGGTTTTCCGATGCCATACACATCCGCCAAAGACATTTTCGAGGAAATCAGAACCGTGACACCCAGTTATGCGGGCATTTCTTACGAACGTCTGGACAAACAAGGCATCCAGTGGCCCTGCCCGACTGCCGAACACCAGGGCACGAAATTCCTGCACAAAGATAAATTCTCGCGGGGGTTAGGGCTTTTCACTGCTCTTGAATTTATACCGCCCAATGAACTGCCGGATCAGGATTATCCCTTCCTTCTTTCCACGGGGCGTGTCCTTTATCACTACCACACCGGCACCATGACGACGCGGTCGCAAGGGCCTTCTGAGCGCTGTCCTGAAAGCCTGGTGGAGATCAATCCGGTGGATGCGGAAAAACTGCATATTGCCGATGGCCAAATGGTTAAAGTTACTTCCAGACGCGGCCATGTTGAAGCCAAAGCCTGTATTACGGCGAAGAGCGCGCCGGGATCGATTTTCATGAACTTCCATTTCACCCAGGCGCCCGTGAATCTTCTGACGAACCCGGCGCTTGACCCGACGGGCAAGATTCCGGAATATAAAGTCTGTGCGGTAAAGCTGGAAGCAGCCTAACCATCACCGGTGTAAAAGCCGGTGACAAACATTAGGGTGAAAAACAATCGTCTTGAGAATAGAAAACATGTTCATGCCCCCGAAGCGTTGAGCGCTTCGGGGACATGAACTCCCTTCGGCAGTCCGCCGGCAATTCACCTAATCATAACTGGAAGTAATTCAGAGCATTTCTGTATATTTATATATGTTTTATGTAACATATTGACTTTCAAGTGACTTTCGATCAAAGTATGCCGCGTTTGATATATGTCAGAGATGAGTCGCTTATCAGGAAAGG
>CAZBGE010000222.1:0-2111 GCA_964491435.1 uncultured Smithella sp. | reverse complement strand
GTAGGTGAAAGAGGTAAAAGAACCGGGATGAACCCAAAATTAATAATACTATTTTAAAGCCCGGTATAAATGAACTACCCCACAGCAAGCTAAGGGGTATCCAAGACGGCAAGTAACGAAGCAAGCTGCGGAGAATATGACACGAAGAGATTAAAAGACCATCTTCTATTGGTGTGATTTCATCTTCAAGTATTTATCCATCTGCGGCGGGTCCAGTTCCAGCCAGTCCACTTTCTTAAGCATTTCCCATTCCGCGTCAGTATAAGTCCATTCCTTGTTATAAACAAAGACTCCGACAAATTTCACCTTGCGCACATTCCTCCAATAATCGGCAAGCTCCGGATGCTGAAAGAAGATATCATCCTGAATGAGAATGAAATCATGAGAAAATTCTTTCTTGCCCCAGAATCCCAGGAAGAAAGTCAATTCGCTCAAGGTTGTCAGATCAAGTGACGAGTAACGGTGATCCAGATATTTTAGGGCGTAGTGGTCATTAAATATGAGCCCGCCCACGAGGCAGTCCGAGCAGACCGCTTTGACGGCGAAAGCATTGCTTCTGAAAAAGGAAGAGGCAAAAACGTGATTCTGAAAACTGTATTGTTGAATAAGCTTACCAACCCATTGACCAAACGCCTCGGCTTTTTTGCTTTCATCCTTTATGTCCAGTGAAACCATCGGAGTCACTCCCTGTTCTTTTCTCGCCTTGATCATGTCGAATAACTCCACAACCGTCATAAATGGTTCTGGTGTTAGATTGGGGTTGGCCTGATTCCTCGGCAGTTTAGCAGGATCGTTGTATCGTTCGTTGAAAGCCCCCTTTAATCCTGTGGCTCTTTTCATCTTGTAGTCGTGCGAGACCAGTCCCACCCTGTTGCCGTTTTGATCGATAAAGTCGATGATGTCCACTTCGATATTCTGAGATGCCGAATCGAGAGCCCTGTCCAGTGCCGCACGCGAATTCTCCTGGGCAAACGACGTGTCGCCCCGATGCCACCCGGCAGCGGGAAAATCAAAAGCCTGGCTGTTGCCGCCAACGAGTATGAAGATCAACAGACCCAAAGAGACATATCCCCGCGTTTTGAAAAAAACACTCTGCAATCTTTTCATTTTCATAACCTCTGTATTCTGTTTGATTGAGTTCTACCCGATCACCATGACGGCACAGGATTCCGAGCAGAATCTGCCCTGCTCATCTCTATATGGATTTCCCCTGCCGGAGAAACCGTGGGAGAGAGCGTGCGGCGCGACGTTGTCCTGGTCAATATCCTTCCAATTCAGATCGCTTCTCAACTTGATGCCGCACTTTTCCAGTTCCTCCATGTCTTTTTCCGTGGCCTCTCCCTTCTTCCACTTCTCAAACAGGTTATTGCACTCTTTGAGTTTTTCCCTGTACTCGTTGTAATCCTCCATCACCTGAAGGACATTAATGGTGAGCAAAACGGAGTTCAATCGGGAAATGTTCTTGAGAAGGCCTTTTGCGTAACTCATTTTCTTGACGGGTATGCCTTTTTCCGCTGCCGCATCTACGGTTGCCTTGGTCCCCTTGGAATTGTTGTTTTGCAGACCGACCAGGGCGTCGGATTTTTCCACGATGAGCTTGTCCCGGTTGTAACAGGCCTTGGCGTATGACCCGGCGGGCTGCCCGGCATCCTCGACAACGTTGGCGCCCGCTTTTTTGGCCGATTTCAGGAGGTTTCTGACGCTGGGATTTTGATTGCCGATCTTTTCCGGCAGATAGATATCGAGGCTGGAGGCCTTGCCCGCATCAACCGCCGCCTTGATCGCTGCCGCATCAACCCCATGCGCGCCGCCCGTGGAGATGCGCCATCCGGCAGCCAGGGCTTTGTTGGCCTGCACCGTAGCCTGCTGCCGCATGGCATCGCTTGCTTTCCTACTGCCCACAATGGCCATCACTTTCGGTTTGTCCGCCATTTGTCACCCAACCTATGGTTATCTGACTTTTCGTTTGTAACCCTTCAGGGCTTCCATGATTTCTCCGTTCATCTTATCCATGGTTTTTTCCGCGTCGAAGAGGATGGCAAAGAACGTCGCCTGGATGGCATCGAGCACCGCCGAAAGCCTTGTTTGATTGTCCGCCATGAACGTGGAGC
>CAZBGE010000221.1:0-2114 GCA_964491435.1 uncultured Smithella sp. | reverse complement strand
ACAACATTAAAATCGTGTTGACACAAGAGGCCGTGTTTTTTATACTGCCCGCCAATCAAATTGGTGAACAGGATTTTTTGAAAGGATTGGACAAAATGTTTGAGCAGGAATATCAAGACAAACTTACCACACCCGAAAAAGCCGTGCTATCCATTCCGGATAATGCTTTATTGTCGCATGGCAACTTGCAGGCGGAACCTCCTGCGTTATTAAAGGCCATTGAAGACAGGCTTCGCTCCAATGATTTGAAAAAACTTCGGGTTTTTCATCTTGGAACCAGTGTGTACGCTTCCAAAACCATTCTTTCGCCGGAAATGGCGGATTGTGTTGAGGCCTATCCGTGTTTTGTCCTGACCAAAGAGAGGGGGCTGGTTTACGGAGGCATATCTCAATTTATTCCTAATTATTTTCATCAACTTTCAAGGTTGATTGAAGAGTATATGGATGAGTTTGATGCGACGGTGACGACGGTAAGCCCTATGGATAAGGCCGGCTATTTTTCCTTTGGCACATCGGTGGATATTACACCCATCGTATGGAAACGCTCGAAGCTTCGGATTGTCGAAGTCAATAAATATATGCCCCGCGTTTTCGGAGGCGCTCTGCTGCCTATATCGGATGTGGACATGATTGTCGAAAACCACCAGCCGATCTGGGAATCGCCCCCTGCAAAGCCGGATGATATTGATGAAACCATTGGTAAAATCGTTGCTGGAATGGTTCCTGACGGAGCGACCATACAACTCGGTTTCGGAAATCTTCCGAACGCGGTTGCGACACAACTGTTTAATCACAAAGATCTTGGAATTCACACCGAAGCATTTTCGCCGGTTATGGTAAGCCTTCTGAAAAAAGGCGTCATCAACGGGAAGAAAAAGACACTGCATCCGGGTAAGCACATCTATTCCTTTGCCCTTGGCGATCATGAAATGATGGATTTCATGAACGATAATCCTGCGGTTGAGGGATACCCTGTTTCCTATACGAACAATCCGGAGATTATCGCCAAAAACGATAAAATGATCTCCATCAACGCCACGCTCCAGGTTGACTTGAGCGGGCAATGCAATTCCGAGTATCTCAAAGGAGCGCAGTTTTCGGCGACAGGCGGTCAGCTGGATTTTGTGCGCGGCGCCTTCAATTCCAATGGTGGAAAGTCTATTCTGACTTTTCGCTCTACGGCAAGAAACAATACCGTATCCAGAGTTGTTCCCCGGCTGGATTCCGGCGCAATCGTCACAACGCCGCGAATGGATACGCACTGGCTGGTTACGGAATATGGCGCCGTCAATTTGAAAGGCAAATGCATGAGGGATCGCGCCCTGGCCATTATCAGCATCGCGCATCCTGATTTCCGCGACAGGCTGATGCGTGAAGCGGAAAAAATGAGGATCTTCTGATTTTTATGCAGTATCGCCATCAGGAACGTGCCGGCAAATTAAGGATAGGGGTTCATTAAAAATGAATCGGGAGGCGTTCAACGCAAGAGGCGAAAGATCGATTTCTGGAGTTGGGAGAAGAGCGCCAGGCTGTTTCGATAGACGCCCCCTGAATCCTTCATGATTATTTTAAACATTTTTAGCCGCATCATATCGTTGAGGAAAGTGACCATCGCCGTCCGGATGAGGTAGTCATTTCGATCGAAGTCGGGACATATATCGGCGCTCACGCCCTTCAGCGTGAGCATCGCCTTCTGGTACATGATCAGGTCGGCGGAAAAAACGATTCCATGGTAGGTGAAGCGTTCGAACAGGTCTTCCATCGCCGGGAAGACGCCTTTCAAATTTCCGGACATCCCATAAATCGCATCTTCGATCAATTTCATCGCTGCTTGGCTCTGTTCCCTATCGGACGACAACTGTCCTTTCGTGACGATATCCGAAGCCCAGAAGACAGCCTGCTTGTTGCTCATGATCAATCCAATGGAGAGGACGACCAGAGCGAACCTTTCCATGAGTGTCAGTTTTCCCATCATTCCCCAGTCATAGAAGATGATCGTTGGACGGTCGCCGTCGAAGGCGTAGGCGATATTGCCGGCGTGCGGGTCGCCATGAAAGATCGTTTCCTCATTGAAATCCTGAATGGGTTTCAAAATACAGAGGCGGGTCAATCTT
>CAZBGE010000220.1:0-2144 GCA_964491435.1 uncultured Smithella sp. | reverse complement strand
GCGTACCTTATATCGTACGTTATGGAGGTAAGAGAAATGACAACATTTACAGCATCAGAAGCTAGAAAACGTCTATACAACCTTGTGGATGAAGTTAAAGATTCACATGTTCCGGTCCAAATTGTCGGGAAAAGAAATTCCGCCGTTTTAGTATCCGAAGAAGATTGGCGAGCTATAGAAGAAACATTATACCTTGCATCAGTTCCGGGTATGCGAGAATCCATTAAGATAGGCTTAAAAACTCCCGTCGAAAAATGCAAGGAGGAACCCGGCTGGTGAGTTGGAAACTGGTTTTCACAAAACAGGCACAAAAAGATGCAAAAAATATTTCACAATCCGGCCTAAAACCTCAGGCAAGCCGCCTATTGGATATACTCAGGGAAGATCCATTTCAAAATCCACCACCCTATGAAAAGCTGATGGGTGATCTTTCAGGAGCATACTCAAGAAGAATAAACATACAGCATCGCTTAGTTTATCAAGTATTGAAAGACGTCTGCACAGTAAAGGTAATCAGAATGTGGACGCATTACGAATTAGTTCCAAAATGAAATAGAAAAGGCCAACAAGGTTGCTTAAGCCGATCGCCGTTGGGCCGCTCCGGTTCGTTATGGCAATAGTTAAACAAAAGGAGAAATATATGCCAGCTACCTTAGAATCCAGGATCCGCACCCGCGCATTCGCTCGCATCATCGGTCCGTTCATGGTCATCGTGCCGGGTATCCTGGTTGTCCGGGCGCCAGGCCTGGGGAAAATTCTTACAGCCTTCTTTCAGAATGAAGCACTCGTATGGATGATGGGCTCGCTGTTATTTTTTTGCGGTTTGCTGATTATCGCGTTCCACCAATACTGGCGAAGTCCGGAAGCGGTCATGATTTCACTGTTCGGCTGGTTTCTGGCGATCCGCGGACTGATTCTCCTTATCGCCCCGCAATTGATCCTGCAAGGGGGCACTGCTTCTCTGAATATCGTGCCAGCCGTGCGGATAGGCTTTTCCGTCCTCGTTATTGTTGGTCTCTGGCTCACATATATCGGCTGGTTGGCCAAAGCGCCTGTGTCTGGTTCGTGATTACATAATTCCGGCGCCCGATCGCTTCGCTACCGGTGAGCTCTTTGTTGACCCGATGGCGCTCTGCCGCGGAATTCATGTTGAGCCGTAGCTCATACCCTGATAGCTGTCGCTTATCTCCAATTCTTTGTTAATAGAATTCAGCACATCCAGTTTGTTGCCCGCCCAGGCGGGGGCCAGGAAGATATCCCGGTAGCCGTCGGCGGTCAGGCGCTGAATGACCATTTCCGGCGGCAAAAGTTCCAGCACGCGAGCGGTCAGTGATACATATTTATCCTTTGATATCATGGTGATGGAGCCTTGTTGGTACAGTTCGCCCAGATGGGTGCCGGCAAGCGCCAGCAGCGAATGAATCTTCATGCCGTTTATCGGCAGGGAAGCCAGTGTTTTTGCCGTCACCAGCACATCTTTGTCACTTTCACCCGGCAGGCCGATAATAATATGTACACAAATGTTCAGGCCATGTCCGGAAAGGGCATTCACCGCATTCAGAAATTGCTGATAATTATGTCCCCGGTTGATGAATTGCAGGGTTTTGTCGTGAACCGACTGCAAACCAAGTTCCACCCAGACATGATGCTTTTTCGCGTATCCGCCCAAAAGTTCAATGACATCCGGTCCGAGGCAGTCGGGCCGCGTGCCGATGGACAGGCCGATGACATCTTCCTGGGCCAGCGCTTCGTCATAAAGCGCTTTTAATTTTTCCGCCGGGGCATACGTATTGGTAAATGTTTGAAAATAGGCAATAAATTTGGATGCAGCTGGTTGATAATATTTTTTACCGGCGGCAATCTGATCGGCAATGGAAGGCAATTTCCCTTCCTGGCGCAACTTCGATCCCCGGCCATCACAATAGATGCAGCCTCCCGTGGCCACGCGGCCGTCGCGATTGGGGCAGGTAAAGCCCGCATCAATCGCCAGCTTATGGACATGACAGCCGAACAGGTTATGCCAGTAGCTTTTCAGGTCGTAATATCGTTTGTTGTTCTTCCAGAAATCCGGTTTAGCCAAAGCCGCCTCTTTTTTGTTGTTTTTTTTTTGCTGGAATACTATTGATTTCATTCAAGCGCAAGAA
>CAZBGE010000219.1:0-2168 GCA_964491435.1 uncultured Smithella sp. | reverse complement strand
AGACCTCCAGGAAGCCACCTGGGATGAGGCTTATGCCTTCATTGCTGACAAACTGACGGCGATCAAAAAAGCGAACGGCCCGGACAGCATCGCCGGTTTTTCCTCGGCGCGCGTGACCAATGAGGAAAACTATCTGTTCCAGAAATTTATGCGGGCCGTCATCGGCGCCAACAATGTGGATCACTGCGCAAGACTTTGCCACGCCTCCACGGTGGCGGGACTCGCCACAACATTCGGCAGCGGCGCGATGACCAATTCCATTGACGAGGCGGAATATTTAAAAAACATTTTCGTCATCGGCAGCAACACGACGGAACAACATCCCGTTATCGGCATGAAAATCAAAAAAGCCGTTCGTCAACACGGGGCAAGATTGATTGTCGCTGACCCGCGAGAAATTGATCTGGTGAAATTCTCCGCGCTGTGGCTGCGCCAGAAACCGGGTACGGATGTTGCGCTTTTAAACGGTATGATGAATGTGATTCTCGCCGAAGGGCTCTATGACAAAGCATATGTGGAAAGCCGTACGGAAGGCTTTGAGGAAATGAAAATAGTTATCGAAAAGTATCCGCCGGAAGTCGCAGCCAAAATCACGGGCGTACCGGCCGACGATATCCGCAAAGCCGCACGGATGTATGCCGAAATTCACCCGGCTGCAATTTTCTTCAGCATGGGCATTACGCAGCACACCACCGGCGTCGATAACGTCAAATCCTGCGCCAATCTCTCCATGCTCTGCGGTAACCTCGGCGTAGAAGGCGGCGGCGTGAATCCTCTGCGCGGCCAGAATAATGTCCAGGGCTCCTGCGACATGGGCGCTTTACCCGTTGTTTATACCGGGTATCAGCCGGTGGCCAATGAAGAAGCCCGCGCCAAGTTCGAAAAGGCCTGGAGGGTGTCTCTTTCGCCGAAACCGGGACTAACCATTGTGGAAACGCTCGACGCCGCCCACGACGGAAAAATCAAAGCACTGTATGTCATGGGTGAAAACCCGATGCTTTCCGATCCCGACTTGACCCACGCGGAAGAATCGCTCAAAAAACTGGATCTGTTGATTGTCCAGGACATTGTTCTTTCGGAAACAGCCCGGCTTGCCCACGTCGTTCTGCCTGCCGCGTCATTTGCGGAAAAGGACGGCACCTTCACGAATACAGAACGGCGAGTGCAGCGAATCCGCAAAGCCGTGAACGCCCCCGGCCAGGCAAAGGCGGATTGGGAAATACTTTCGGAGCTGTCCACAAAGCTTGGATATCCCATGAACTATGCCAGTGCGGAAGACATTATGCGTGAAATCAATGCATTAACGCCAAGTTATGCCGGAATTACCTATTCCCGAATTGAAAAAGAAGGCATTCAATGGCCTTGCCCCACCACAGACCATCCGGGTACAAGAATACTCCATGTAGGCAAGTTCACCAGAGGGTTGGGGCTGTTCAGCGCCATTGAATACAAAGAACCTGCGGAACTGCCGGATAAGGATTACCCGTTTGTGATGACCACGGGCAGAGTTCTTTACCAGTATCACACGGGAACCATGACTCGACTTTCCAAGGGGATTTCACAGAGATGTCCGGAGAGCCTTGTGGAAATAAATCCGAAGGATGCGGAAAAACTGGGCATCAGGGATGGTCAGTTTGTGAAAGTGACTTCCCGGCGAGGTTCTCTTCAGGTAAAATCCAATGTTACCCGGCGCGTACCGGATGGAACAATCTTCATGAATTTCCATTTCAGAGAAGCGCCCGTCAATACCTTGACCAATCCAGCGCTGGATCCGATTGCCAAGATTCCGGAATTCAAGGTCTGCGCAGTGAGACTGGAGGCAGCATAGCAGTTTACGTCATTTTTTGATGTACAAGAAGGATATGCTCCTCATACCGGATTCCGGAGCATATCCTTGCTTTTTTCACCAACTTTTCTTTTGTTCCAAATACATAATTTTCAAAATCTATTTTATAGCTGGGATATTTAAAAGAGCGCCAGAGCGCTTATCTATCAATAATGATATAAGTCATAAATGACAGAATTGACAAGAATATCAGATACTTCTATAAGCATCAGGAATATAAATGCAGATCGTATTCATTTTAGTTTAGAAAGTTGCTTTTTGCAGATAGGAGAAGGAAATGGAAAACAAGATTAAGGTTACAATAGACGGACAGGAAGTATCG
>CAZBGE010000218.1:0-2289 GCA_964491435.1 uncultured Smithella sp. | reverse complement strand
TTTCCAGAGACCGGGCAAGTCCCCGGTCTTCTCCGGTGACAAAGGTAAAAGCATCGCCGGTTTTCGCGGCGCGTCCCGCCCGTCCGATGCGGTGGGTGTAGGCATCGGCCGTTGAGGGCATATCATAATTGATCACATGGGAAATGCTGTGTACATCAATGCCGCGGGCGGCGATGTCGGTGGCAACCATGATTTCATAACGGCCGTCCCGGAAACCGTCAAGCGCCTGCTGACGTTTCTGCTGAGTCAGATTGCCGTGCAGCGACGTCACTTTATATCCCGATTTATCCAGTTGCAGGGCTACGCTCTTCGCCCGCGATTTCGTGCGCGTAAAAACAAGAACGGAATTCATCTGCGTTTTCTTCAGAATATCTTTGAGTAAATCGGTTTTGGAATTCATTTGCACCGGATAAAATTTATGCGACACGGTTTCCACCGGCGCCGTGTGGCCGATGGTAATGTTTACCGGACGGATCAGCAGATCATTGGCGAGAGCCCGGATATCTTGCGGCATCGTCGCGGAAAACAGCAGGGTCTGACGCTGGGCAGGAAGATGCTTCACGATTTTTCTGATATCCGGCAGAAAGCCCATATCAAACATGTGGTCGGCTTCATCAAGCACCAGCATCTCTATCCGGGACAAATCCACCGTGCCCCGGTGAATGTGATCCAGCAGGCGGCCGGGACAGGCGGAAATGATATCCACAGAGTTGCGCAGTCTGCTGATCTGACCGTTGATATTCACCCCGCCGTAAACGGAGACACTGCGCAAATTTGTCTTTCGCCCCAGCTGCATAATCGCCGCATGGGTTTGCTCGCTCAACTCGCGCGTCGGCGCAATAATCAGCGCGCGGACATAACCGCGTTCTTTCTGCATCAGCCGCTGCAACATCGGCAGCACAAACGCCGCGGTTTTTCCTGTTCCGGTCTGCGCCAGGCCCATCACATCGCGGCCTTGCATAATCGGCGGGATGGATTGTAGTTGGATAGGTGTCGGTTTTTCATAGCCCAGCGCCTGCACGCCGGACAGTATTTTCGCGTGTAACTCAAATTTCTCAAAACTCATTTATTTCTTTTCCTTCTTTTTCAGTATTTGTGACATTCGAACCCGGCTCTAATCATTGCGGATGTTGAGAACAAGCCGCCTTGTGCCAGGATGAGAAACCCGAAACGGGCCGCCCGCACGGCGTTAAAGTTGGATTCTGTTACGATAAGCCGGATTTCCTGCCGAAATTTCTGAAGTAGAAAGGAAGGGAGGTCGATAACTATCGCGATCACTGAAGCGGCTTGTACAGGCATTATGAAGAATAAGCAAGGATTATCTTTAGAAAATATTGGCGGGCAATCTTAAAATAGTCATCGGGCGGCTTGGAATACTCATCCGACATCTTCAGAAAAGGCAGATAAGCTGTTTCTGATCATCACCATAACCCACTTTCCTGATTCATACCCAAGACTCATGCCGGTGGCCACAATTTTCATATTTTGTTAAACCCTGTTGAATGTTTGATTAAGAAAAAGATCCATAATTGATTTTCAAACGGCTCTCGCCGGTAACAAATATTCTCAAATAATCAAATATATCCATTAGATAAATATACATCAGGACCGTGCTGAAATTCTGGCACGCAAATTTCATTAGTATAAAGGCAAATAAACAAACTACCCTAAGGAGGTAACAGATCATGAAAAAGACATTAGGAACCATCGTAGCGGCGGCGGCAGTTGTTCTTTTAACGGCAACCTTTGGATTCGCGGAATATGCGGCGGCAGGCGCTGCCCAATTCCCGTTTTTCCAGCTTGGATGTTTGATTGTGGGCGGATTGATCCTGGTTTCCCTGAAACGGAAATATGACAAGATGTACACGTCGGAAGTTGTCGGCGCTTTCGCTCTCTACACTCTGCTGATGGCTCTGTTCACCAATCCGGTGATTGATGCTGTGAAGACGATTGTCAGCTAACTGAAAATATGACCAGAAGACACTGAAAGAAATTATGAAGGGAGGACAGGACCATGATGACAACGGCTCATAGGATACCCTACCGGAAATATCAGGCATACAGCGGGATTCTGATGTTGTCAGCCTGGGGATTTGCACTGGTGATTGCTTCTTTTCTGTTCCTCTGGCTGGGATACAAGATCGACGAATATATCGGCACCACGCCAAACTTCATGTTCGGTCTGTTCTTTCTGGCGATCTTCATCTGTATGATGAGACTTTATAGTGAAGCAAAGATCAGAATGAAAGATTTATAGCCGCTGAGACAGATTCATGATCTGTTTGTTTT
>CAZBGE010000217.1:0-2291 GCA_964491435.1 uncultured Smithella sp. | reverse complement strand
AGAACGGCAAGGGAAGCGTTGATTATTCATGGTCGGACCCCAAGACTAAAAAAGTGGAAAAGAAATCAGCCTATTACGAAAAGGTTGGAAACGTAATCGCCGTTTCAGGCTATTATAAATAGTCCTGCCATTCCTCTTGCGGATATTCATGACCTGCCCTGCAAGGGGTTGAAAAAAAGACCGTACGCCTGATTCCCGCTCCTGAGGTTCAAACCGGCGGAAATCAGGCGTTTTTTTGCATGATTCGGAATGCCGCTCACTGTTTTCCCGCCAACGGACGCCAGGATTGACATCCATCCGGTGCGCTGGTAAGAATTACAGCCTGCCTGAGACAGGAAACCGGAGGAACAGTTTGACATCATGAGATGGACGGGGAAAAAAATCGGCCTTGCCTTGGGCGGCGGAGGTGTTCGCGGCTTGGCGCATATCGGCGTTCTTAAGGTTCTGGAGCAGGAAGACATAAAAATCGACTTCATCGCGGGAACAAGCGCAGGGGCATTGATCGGCGGCGCTTACGCCGCGGGCCTCACCACGCGCGATATTACGGCCAAAGTGGACGCTTACCTGAAGAGCGCTGAATTTGAGGAATCAGCCATCAAGTCGATCGGCCAGTCTTTTTCCCCGGAGCGGAAAACCTTTTTTCAGAAGGCAAAAACATTCGCCAGAAATAAATATTACCTGGCGCGGGCCTTAGTCAGTCCTTCCATCCTCCCCGTGGAAGATTTTCATTGGCTCATCAACTATCTGCTCCCGGATATCGACATCCGCGACATGCGCATCCCTTTTTGCGCCGTGTCCACGGATTTGGTCACCGGCCGCCAGATTGTTTTATCGGAAGGCTCGCTGCGTCAGGCGGTGCTGGCCAGCAGCTCCGTCCCCGGCGCCGTGGCGCCGGTGCGACTGGGAGACTGGCTGTTGTCCGACGGCGGCGTGACCAGTTTGGTTCCTGTCCATGCGGCGCGCAATGCCGGAGCAGACGTGGTCATCGCCGTTATGGTTGGTCGTGACCTGCCGGTCGATATCGCCATCGAAACTGCCAAGGACGTTGTTGAACGGGCCGGCGAAATTACCGCCAACGCGCTGGAGGAAACCGAGCTTCAGGACGCGGATGTTATTATTCGCCCCGTAGTGGGAGATCTGCATTGGGCGGATTTCAGCCGGTCTCATAACCTCATCCGGAATGGAGAGATAGCGGCCCGTGAATCTTTGGGAAAGATCAATGATGCTCTTCCGCTGGCCCTGCGTTTTTCCCGCTTTACCAGCCGCTTTCTGAAAACGAAAAAAAAAGACGCCATCTGGACGTCACATGATCCGGATGATTCCGGCAATCCCTAAACATTTATGTTTCATCCGGTTGCTGTAAACTTTTTATTTCTTTATACCGGCAAACAAACGGCTCTGAAAAGCCTTAAAATTGTGAATGACGATTTGAAAAGCGCAACGTCGCGGATCACTTGCGGAGATAAGCCGTCGCTTGCATCCGGTTTGTCCGGCATTCATACTTTCCCCATAGCTTTGAAGAAAGTGTAGCAAAATGTGCCATCCGGCTCGGCCGTTCGATAGAGATCCTCGATCCCTTTGTCGAACTTAGCAGGGCCTATGATACCCTCCTTTATCGCTGACTGACGCACACCCTCGATCATCGCCGTGAATGTCTTTCTTATGAATCCATCGGCCAGCTCCGGTTTACTGGAATCGACATACACCATTCGTGGGGATACCCGGACGCCGCGATAACCCGCAGCAACCAGCAGAGGATACAGCGATCTTCCAATCAGCGCATTTCCGCCCGCGCGAGCCTGAAATTCAACCTGGCAGTGAATCGCCGCATGCGCTTCGAGACTGTCAGGATGAAAGCAGACAGAGCCATGGTCGCCTTCAATGACCGTGATTGTTCCTCCCGGACGCAGATGTGCTTTCAGTTTCTTCAGGGCAACAACCGGCTCTTTCAAGTGCTCCAAAACAAAGCAAACAAATACATGGTCAAACGATTGTGGGGCAAAGGGCAAATGGAAGATGTTCCCCTGCTGAAACCGGACATTGGTTAATCCTGCCGCCCGGATTCTCTGTTCAGCCTGCGCAACGGAACTCTCCGAAACGTCAATGGATACAAACGAAGCTCCAGGGCTATTCCTTGCCAGTGTCACCGTTTGCGCACCGACTCCGCAACCTGCCTCCAAAACGCAGCTACCCGCTGGATAGGCTGTATCGGAATGAAGAAGGTCGATCAAGGTGGTGGCCTGATCCTGCAAGCGAATGTTCTCGCGCGGATCGTACCCGTGAACGTATGT
>CAZBGE010000216.1:0-2360 GCA_964491435.1 uncultured Smithella sp. | reverse complement strand
CACCTCTGACGCGACGGTGATTTTGCGTCCGCCGCATATTCTGTCGCTGGATCAGGCCATTGAATTTATCGCCGAAGACGAACTGGTGGAAGTGACGCCGCAAAGCGTGCGCCTGCGCAAGATGGAACTCGATGCCACCCGCCGCCAGATGAAGAGCCGCCGGGACGATTAAGTGCCATTTTGGAACCTCCTGCTTGCATTATAAGCGCCCCAATATGGGTAAATTATGCTCCTTTATTTCGGCTATTTTGTGATAGATGAGGCATATTTTCTCCAAGTTATCTTGCCTTTCCGTGAAATGATATAAAAATGCAATATATTACGATTACTTATAAAGAATTATCCGTCTTTGGGTAATGTCTGGTATATTTTATGCTTTACAAACAAAAATTTACACATGAATAACAAACGTCATCATTATTTTTATAAGACTTTAATCAATCTAAACGAGGAGGCGGAAATGAAAAAAGTAACTTGGTTGGCGAGTATGCGTCCAAGAGGCAAATCGGCTTTCCAGAAAAATTTCTTATTCATTATGGTGTTTGCTGTTTTGGGGCTTGTCATGGCGACGGGAGCTAGCCAGGCCTCAAACATTCCCTTGAATGCCAAGGGGATCTACAGTGTTACAGCCGATGACGGCGGCGTGGTCTATTTGTATCGTTATGCGCCATATACGACCGGGAACCCGGCGTTTCGGACCAGCGGTACGCCGGTGGTAATCTTTACGGGCATCACGATGAATATGAATCAGTATCTTTCCTGCACCCCGCCCGGCATGGAAAAAGCATACAGCAATGTGGCCATTCCTCCTGTCTCCAGCGCTCCGAAATGGACCTTGAATGCGGCGGGAACGGACTATGAACCCTATATCAAGGCGGACAAGATGCGCTATTACAGTCTGGCGCACTACCTCTGGCTTCAGGGCTATGATCCATGGTTCGTAAATTACCGGGGGACGGGGCATGATCAGGTGAAAAGCAAGGGGAGTAATCCCAACAGCATCGCTACTCTTGATACCTGGGCTACTCTTGATGTTCCGGCCGCGATCGCCAAGGTGAAGTCGGTTACGGGAAAGAGAATGTTCATTGGCGGTCACAGTACCGGAGGGTTGGTTTCCTATGCCTATTTACAGGGAGTTTACCTGGATTATGGAAGCGCAAGCACTCCCCTGGCCAGAAAAGCCTACTACAAGACATGCTTTGCCCTGGGATTCCAGCCGCATGTCAAGAGCAATGCCGCGCTTGCCAAGATCAGGAACGCCGATATCAGGGGCTTTATCGGTCTGGACCCGGCCGGCAAACCGTGGCTGCCGAGTCTTCTGGATACAGGAGTTTTTTGGACGCTTGTAGGTTCCAGAATTTATCTGCCGCTGGACACTATTTCCGACATATTAATTCAGAAATTTCCGAGTCAGTTGATGTACGGCGCGCTGGGTCTCGTCGTCGGATTAATCAACGATTCCGTTGCCAGTGACGCCGCGCCCAACCTCTTCAACTATCTTAACTTCTGGCTGACGGAGGATATGGATCCCCTCATGGAGGATTTTATGGTGCGCTACAGCATCGGCGGGGCTTCGATTCGCGGTTTTGGCCATTATATGGACATGGGGCTGAACAATGTCCTTCGTGAACATTATTTAAATGGAAAAGAAAACTATCTGTCGTCGAAATTGATCAAGAATGGTCCCGCGCCCAATCCCGGTAACGATGGCTACTATTATTACAGCGAAAATATGTCGCGCATGACTGTGCCGATGATTGTTTTCTCATCGAGCACAGGCGCCTTGGTGAGCCCGCAGGCGACCTACGACTTCATTATCTCGAAAAAGTCTCCCACGGCTTACGATCAGTGGTATGTTGTCGGCGGCACCGCCCATGTTGACGTTGCTCTGGGAAAGAGAGTGCCCACCGCCGTGTTCCCGCAGATCGGAAACTGGCTTAAAAGCGTCAATACATTGTCCAGCAATCCGCCAAACACATACACGCCGGCTGCACGAATTGATGAGTAGCATCAGCTCGTGATTGTCCGGATGCAGGTTCGCATCAAAAGGCGCCCCGTTTGCGCGGGGCGCCTTTTGACAAATCCGGCAAACATTGTTTTTGAATGCTCTGCCGGTTTCGCGTATCCGTTTTTCCATCCTTCAACCTTGCGAAGATCTTCTTGAGTATTGCGAAACGCGCTTAGAAGCAAGACTTTTTGGCCATGTGCATCATGAGTTTAGAATCGCCTTTCTCTCCTCAATAGAGAAACTTCCGTTCTGCTTGAGTCCATCTTGCCCAATCTCTGCATATATCAAATTCGCCACCCATTATGACTTCTTACCCGCGACTCTATCTTCGGATTATAAAAGCAGTTGAATT
>CAZBGE010000215.1:0-2370 GCA_964491435.1 uncultured Smithella sp. | reverse complement strand
AGGTGGCGTGCGCCAGAAAAATGCTTGAAAAAATAGGGGTTACACCAAGTTCTTATATTTTAACGGACTTCGGGCTGATTAAGGGTGAAGCTCCGGTTACGGAAGGGATCGTTGCGCAGATGTGCGAAAAAATCAAAAACGCGAGGAGTCATTCAGCTCCGTCTTCGCCTGCCGGAACGGGCGGCTGATCTTGCGGTGGCAAATGCTAAGGCGAAAAGCGGCGTCACGAAACCAATAGGATGCTATTCCGTATTCAGGAGATTACAATCATGCCATTACGTTCAAAATTATCCATTGCGGCAGCAATGCTGCTGGCCGTTCTGGTTTACATAACTTATTCATTGGATAGAGGCTGTGGATTTGCCCAGAGCGCTTCCGGCAAACCGGGGGCGGCAAAAGTGTCTGAGCAGGCAAAAGCGAAAGCCGGGGGCATCCTGGTCACGTTCGTCGAAATCGGCGCCGCAAGGTGTATTCCCTGCAAAGCGATGCAGCCGATCATGAAAGAGGTGGCGGAGGAATACAAGGGACAGGTTAATGTTCTTTTTCACGATGTCTGGACTTCCCAGGGGCGAATCGACGCGGAAAAATACGGCATTCGTATGATCCCTACGCAGGTTTTTCTGGACAGACAGGGCAGGGAATACTACCGCCACGAAGGTTACTTTCCCAAGCATGAGGTTGTCAAAGTGATCAGGATGCAAGGGGTCAAATAAATGCTGGTGGACCTCTTTACGGCTCTGACGGCGGCGCTTACGCAGTCGCCGGGGATCGCCGTCGGCGCGGCGCTGCTCTGGGGCATTCTTTCCGTGATTCTCTCACCCTGCCACATTGCTTGTATTCCGCTGATTGTCGGCTTTATTGACGGGCAGGGGAATATCAGCACGGGAAGGGCCTTTGTCCTGTCCTTGCTTTTCGGGCTGGGGATTCTCATTACGATCGGTCTGATCGGCCTGATCACGGCGCTGGCGGGACGCATGATGGGGGATATCGGCGGTTATGGAAATTATGCGGTCGCTGTTGTCTTTTTTGCTATCGGTTTGAATCTGCTGGGACTTTTGCCTCTGCCCTTCATGGAAGGCGGGGCAAACCCGAATTATCAGCGAAAAGGGCTGCTGGCGGCTTTTATCCTGGGGTTGATCTTCGGCGTGGCGCTGGGGCCATGCACGTTTGCTTACATGGCGACGATGCTGGGCGTGGTGTTCAGCATGGCGGCCACAAATCTGACGCTTTCGATATCGCTTCTGGCGGCGTTTGCCGTCGGGCACTGCGCCGTGCTGGTTTGCGCGGGGACGTTTACGGAAGTGGTGGAGCATTACCTGCACTGGAGTGAAAAATCAAAAGGCGCGGTGATCCTTAAGAAAGCCTGCGGCGTCCTGGTGATGCTGGGCGGCGTTTATTTGATCGCGCTTGGCTGGATTCAAGGCTGACGGGTGAAAAACGGAATTCCAATCTCAATGCAAATAATTGTGGATACGAAAGGGACTGATCCATGAGAAAAGATTTATCAAAGATCGAGAAAAAAAGGCTCAATGTGTTCGAACGGTACCTTACCGTCTGGGTTCTGGTGTGCATGGTTGTCGGCGTGGCGCTGGGCAAACTGCTGCCGGAAATCACTGCATCGCTCAGCGCCATGGAATTCGGCAAAGGGTCGCAGGTCAATGTTCCTATCGCCATCCTGATCTGGCTGATGATTTATCCCATGATGCTCAAGATCGATTTCCGGTCGCTGGGCGGGATCGCGCGCAAACCCAAAGGGCTCCTCGTTACGCTGTTTGTCAACTGGCTGGTGAAGCCCTTCAGTATGGCTTTGCTGGCCTGGGTCTTTTTTCAGTTTGTCTTTTCCGCCTGGGTCGATCCGGAGACCGCCAAAAGCTACACCGCCGGCCTCATTATTCTGGCGGCGGCGCCTTGCACGGCGATGGTGTTTGTCTGGTCGTATCTGACCGACGGCGATCCTGCTTACACGCTGGTGCAGGTGGCCGTCAATGATTTGATCATGCTGGTGGCGTTTGCGCCGATCGTCATGTTTTTGTGCGGCGTGGCCAACGTGATTGTGCCCTCCAAAGTGCTGATTACCTCGGTGGTGGTGTTTATCGTCATTCCTCTGGCCGCCGGTTTTGTGACCAGAACCGTCCTTTTGAACAAATACGGCAAAGAATGGTTTGAAGAAAAATTTCTGCCCGTGTTTCATCCGGTAACCGTTGTGGCGCTGCTTCTGACGCTGGTGCTGATCTTTGCGTTCCAGTCGGAGAATCTCACCACGAAATGGGTGGCGGTGATTCTCATTGCCATTCCCATCATCATTCAGGTCTATTTCAATTCCGGCCTGACGTATATGCTCATGCGCTTTTTTAAGGTTCAGCACAACGT
>CAZBGE010000214.1:0-2392 GCA_964491435.1 uncultured Smithella sp. | reverse complement strand
ACAGACTCCAGTCCATCAGAGTGATTCCACCCAGAAAAGCCGCAGCATTTTTAAAGAACGACCTGCGGCCGATGCGACTTTTTGCGGATGAATCATCTTTGCTGACGTCTTTTTTCATATTCAACCCGGGATGTGTTCATTATGGAATAGGATTGATCAGAGTTTCCTGTTGCGGGACGCAGTGTAGTCAGCGCGCCCTCGCGTGTCAAGGAGATTTTATGGACAGGATCGAAGGCCTGAGCGTTGATGGATCCATGTTTTGCTTGAAGGGAGCAGGAGCGTGTGACAGTAATATTTCAGTGGGAAAACGGAAACGTCCATGCTACAGGAGAATCATCGGCGGAAATAAGGAATGAATCATATGGATGGCTTCAGCAATGGGCATTTCCTGATACGCCTGTCTCACTCAACCGGGGAATTTTTATGCTGCGCCAAAAGAAACTTTTAACCTGCACAGTCGTTTTCTTTGCCATCTTCGCTTTTTTCATAAGCGGCTGCAGCAATAAGGAACAAAAAATAAAACTGACCGGAGAGCAAATCAGGGTCATCGCCAAAGAGTCCTACATCTATGCCTTCCCGATGCTGGAATTTTACCGGATTGAATATTTAAACGGGGTATTGCTCCAGCAGTTCAATAAAATGGTTCATTTTCGGGACTTGAAAACCTGCAACGATAAAGCGGTTGTCCGGCCGAACAACGACACCCTGTACACCATCATCCACCTGGATTTGCGGGCCGAACCCTATATCCTTGAAGTGCCTGCCGTCACGGACCGGTACTATTCTTTTCAGCTGATTGATGTCTATACACACGTGCCTTATTTTATCGGAACCCGCGCCACCGGTACCGGCCCGGGCAAATATCTGATCGCCGGACCTCACTGGCCGGGAAGAACCGTTGCCGGTGTGGCGCAAATCTTCCGGGTAGAGTCCGATTTTATCATGGTTCTCGGCCGCACCGCGGTCAACGGAACAAATGACCTGACGGCAGCCCATGCCGTTCAGGATCAATACAGATTGTATCCTCTGTCCGATGACAGTCAGGAAACGCCCGGCGCTATTTCGGAACTTCTCTTTCCGGTGGTCGATGCCACCTATCCCCTGAATTTCAGTCTCACGACATGGTCGATTCCGGGCATTCCACCGCTGAACGCCACTCTTCCGGGTATGCCGCCATTCAAGGAAATGTCCGCCGACTTTATTGCCTACCTGAATTTTCAGCTGGGCAGGGTGAAGCCAGTAAAAAGCGAAGCAACGCTGTTGAAGATATTTTCCCTCATCGGCATAGGTCCGGACGCGCCTTTTCACCCGTCCACGCTTGATGCATCCACGCTCCAGGCCATCAACCTGGGCATCAGCGATGCCAAAGAGCAAATCAACGCCGAGTTTGCGAAAATCAAACAGGTCAACGGATGGAAAATCATCTTCGATATATGGGGCGACAGGGACAGAATGGCCGGACGTTATACTTCACGCAGCTTTGCCGCCTTGGTCGGTCTTTTCGGCAACCCTGCCGAGGAGGCGGTTTACCCGTTAACGGACGTTGATCATATTGGACAGCCGTTAAATGGCGCAGCCAATCAATACATCCTTACCTTCCCGGCGGGAGCCTGGCCACCCGTTAAATTTCTTGGATTCTGGTCTCTCACCCTTTATGACGAAAATGGCTTCCTCGTCAAAAATTCCATGAACCGTTATTCCATCGGCAGTTTGGGAAAAGAATATACGGTCAATCCCGATGGTTCACTGAGCATCTACATCCAGTCCGCAGCTCCTCTGGGTGACAGGATGGGAAACTGGCTGCCGGCTCCACAAGGCCTCTTCCACCTGGTGCTGAGGATCTACCTTCCTCAGGATGCCGTCCTCAACGGTCAGTGGACACCTCCGGCTGTCGTAAAAGTTCATTAAAATTTCGTGTTGCTTATTTTCCCACGCCAAACATGAAAGGCTGCCTCATGGCCGCAAGCTTCGGCTGGCCATTGGCCAGCCGAAAGATGAAGGTTGTCGAGGCTGTTTTGTTGATCCTTTTGGTGGTCTTGATCTCCGTGTAGTTTCTCGTGAAGGTCACACTGACGGATACGTTTTCATTCCGGGAATCCGTGGTGACGTTATCCAGGGTGTAGCGGATGTCCATATCGGCAAACCTGCTGAAATCCCTTCTGATTTTCCTGTCCAGGGATGTGTCATCCCCCGCATAATCATCGGTGACATAAGACATGAACCGCCTGGCGTTCTTGCTCGTATAGGCGTCAACCATGCCGTCCAGCGTTTCGCGGACCGCTTTCCTTATTTCCAGGTTGGATGACTTGCCCGTCGCCTTTTGCGCAACGGATACGTTTTCTTGAGATTCCTCTGCACCGGCGGCAAATGCGGGCGCCGCCGCGATCGACAA
>CAZBGE010000213.1:0-2422 GCA_964491435.1 uncultured Smithella sp. | reverse complement strand
TTTACGTCGGCAAAAGCCGCTTAACCGGGTGTCCGTTTTTACTTGACCAGATCATTCAAGACTGGTTGAACCCTTTTGGACCTTACCGGCGGGTCGCGCCGAATCCTCTGGTCACAAATTTTATCGCCAGAATAAGAGGAAAATGTATTGGCTTTGCCCAGCTTGTTTATCATCCGGAGGATCATCATCCCTGGGTCGGCTGGTGGATATTCTCCATAGTGGTGCGCGGCCCCTGGCAGGGAATGGGCTACGGAGAAAAATTGACCGGCTATAGCATCGAGGAAGCAAGGATCAAAGGTGTGCAGGAAGTGTTTCTCGCGGTTTACGAGGATAACAAAAGAGCCATCAATCTCTATGGCAAACTCGGTTTTGCTCCTGTCGTTCTTCCCCCCCTCGAAAAAATGCTGGCCGAAGAGAAGATGAAAACCGGCAGAAGGCGCATGATCATGAAGAAACAGTTGAGGTAAAAGAAATGACCGGCTCTATAGAAATCCAGAAATTGCCTCTGTGGGACAAACTGAAGGCGAAGCGGACCCCCCTTTCTTTTGATCTGGAGATTACGGCGCGCTGCAATATGAAATGCGCCCATTGCTACATTAATCTTCCGGCCGGGGACGGGGATGCGCAAAGCCGGGAGATGACAACGGCGGAAATCCTGCGGATTGCCCGTCAGGCGGTGGAGATGGGCGCTGTCTGGTGCCTGATCACGGGGGGCGAACCGCTGTTGCGCAGCGATTTTCCCGAGATTTACATGGGCTTGAAACGTCTGGGCCTGCTGGTTGCCGTCTTTACCAATGCCACGCTGATCGGCGAAGAGCATATTGCCCTTTTCAGGAAATACCCGCCCCGGGACATCGAAATTACGGTTTACGGTGTCACGGCGGAAACCTATGAAGCGGTGACGGGATGTCCCGGCTCGTTTGCACGCTTTATGAATGGTTTCAATCTGCTGATGGAAAATTCTGTCCGTATCCGCCTCAAGGCAATGGCCATTCAGGCAAACCTGCATGAACAACAGGCAATCGCTGATTTCTGCCGCGCAAGAACGAAGGATTACTACCGTTTTGATCCCCAGTTGCATCTGCGTTTTGACGGCGATGCGGCGCGTAATGAAGAAATCCGCGCCCAGCGCCTGACGCCGGAACAAATCGTCGCGCTGGAAAATTCCGACGATCAGCGCATCAACGCCATGCGGAAGAAATGCGATGATTTCATCAATGAAAAATTCACCCATTACGGTTGTAACCATCTCTTCCACTGCGGCGCGGGCAATGGCAGTTTCTCCGTGAGCTATGACGGCCGGTTCCGCCTGTGTTCTTCCCTGTGGGCGTTCGGAACGACCTTTGATCTCCGGCAGGGACCCCTGGCCGGGGCGTGGCGTGATCTTGTTCCCCGCGTGCGCGATCTGCGCTCGCAAAGTCGTGAATTTCTGGAGTCCTGCCGGAAATGCGCGCTGGTTAATCTGTGTCTCTGGTGTCCCGCCCACGCCCATCTGGAAACAGGGCAGATGGACGGCGCGACGCCTTATTTCTGCGCGGTAGCCAAGGCCCGGGCATTATCAATTCAGAAGGAGGTTAAATCTTCATAAATGAGTAATAATATCAATGAAGTCGCTGCCGGGACAGAACCGGTAAAGACACTTTGGCAGTGGCGGTCCAACCGATGGATCATTGCCTTGATTATCCTTGCCGCCATTCTGATTGCCGGGCGAGTTGTGATCCATTTCTTAGACGGAGAACGTCTCTGGAATGCCAATTTTCATATCATCGTTTTGATTTTATTTGCCGTCTGGACGGTTTTTTACGAGCGCGAGTGGCAGGTCTGGAAACGGGTGTTGTGGGTGATCGGCCTGTGGTTTGCCGTTGGCGTCATGCCGTCTACTCCCTTTGTGCTGATTTTGTCTGCTATGGCAATGCGCCGTTCCATTTTTTTTGTCGAGCAGGCTGACCCGGCGTTGCCTGGCAACGAAACAACGCAGACAGCGGCCTGATGATCTATGGAAAAGGGGAAAAGCATTTAATTTGCCAAAGCCAATGGACTGCGGGAAATAAATGGAACCGTTCCCGATTGTTTTACTCCAATAGCTCAAATGTCAAGATTAAAGATTTGACCCCCATTTTGCGGATTGATATTTTGAAGTACGTCCCCTATTGCCACGTGATTCTAGGAGGTCGGAGCGCCCGTTACCGCATCAATGGCGGCGAAAAGATTTCTTGTTATGCCATTGATGGTACTGAACATCCCGCCTGCGTACACCGTAGCGCCGTCCACAGCCAGAGTCTGGACATCACCGTTCGCATCGGGAGCCCAGGCGGTGGTGTTGCCGGTTGCCGTCTCAATTGCGGCAAGGTTCTTTCTGGTTTCTCCGTTAATGGTGTTGAATGATCCGCCCACGTACACCGTACCGCCGCTTACCACAAGG
>CAZBGE010000212.1:0-2428 GCA_964491435.1 uncultured Smithella sp. | reverse complement strand
CTTCCGTCAACTGGTTCAGACAAAGGAGCGACGCATACTCAACGCCATTGATATAGATCTTCAGGGATATTTCACCGATCACCGGTTTTTCCACTTCACGCAAAGCGGCGCTCCCGTCATTATCGTAAATCTCCTGAACCACAAAAGAACTGTATACCGCTTCTTCCATTTGTTTCATCCCTGCAGATGCCGCAATGGCTCATCACTGCGGCTGATTCGTTAAAACAAAAATCGCGTTCAGCGCAAACAGGTTCGGCCGGAAACGGACAACTCCTTTTTCACCCAGATAATGAGCCTCCACAATCCGGATTTTTTTCTCATGACAAAAGTCCTTAAAATCCGTGATGCTTAAGAAGCGCACGTTGGGCGTGTCAAACCAGAGGTAGGGCAGCGATCCCGTGATGGGCGACCTGCCCTGGAAAAACAGCATGAGCCTCGATTTGAAATAGGCGAAGTTGGGAAACCCGACGATGACCTTACGGCCAATGCGCAGGGCCTCCTGGATGACATTATCAACCTTTTTCACTTCCTGCATGCTCTGATTCAGAATCACGTAGTCAAAGGCATGATCCGGAAATTCCCGCAAACTGTTTTCTATGTCGTCATGAAAAACGCTTAAGCCCTTTTTCACACATTCCTGGATGGCCTTGTCATCCAGTTCGATGCCCTGAGCCCGGACGCGCTTATCCCGGACAAGCGGATACAAGAGCTCTCCCTCGCCGCATCCCAGGTCCAGCACGCGCGAACCATCCTCAACAATCGAATAAATAATGCGATGATCCAAAGGAATGTTATGAGAGTCCATCATTGCCCGCCACCAGGTATCCGTTAAAGGTTTTATCCAGAAAATGCTTGATCAGGGTTGTCTGTTCTTCCACCTCAATCAGAAAAGCATCATGACCGTAAGTAGAAGTCAACTCGCAGTATGTGGCGTCAACGCGCCGTCTTTTTAACTGCCGGACAATCTCCTGCGACTGATAGGGAGGATACAGCCAGTCCGTCTTGAAAGAGATCACCAGAATGCGCGTGTCAATGTCCTTTCCCTGCGCGATGAGCTTCCCGCCCGACAGATCGAAATAATCGATCGCTTTGGTAATATAAAGGTATGAGTTGGCGTCGAAGCGCTTCACAAAGTTGGCGCCGCGATAGCGCAAGTATCCCTCCACTTCAAAATCCGCATCAAATCCAAAGCTGAATTTGTCGTTCTTCAGCCGCCGGGAAAATTTTTCTTCCATCGACTGATCACTCATGAAAGTGATATGGCCGATCATCCGGGCAACCGACAGGCCCTTTTC
Source organism: uncultured Smithella sp. (assembly GCA_964491435.1). Classification (GTDB taxonomy): domain Bacteria; phylum Desulfobacterota; class Syntrophia; order Syntrophales; family Smithellaceae; genus UBA8904. The sequence goes on along the minus strand of CAZBGE010000212.1, from coordinate 1,133 downwards.
GGGCTGGCCATACTCGTAATAGTTTCCTTCCCGCCAGGCCGGATCAGCCATGATGGACTGCCGGATCACTTCGTTGAAGGCAATCTGCTGGGGAGAATGCTTCAGCGCCGTGGCAATGGGAATGGCGGACTTCACCCGTTCCGGATAAGATGCCACCCACTGGAGAACCTGCATGCCGCCCATGGAGCCGCCCGCAACGCACAGCAGTTTGTCGATGCCCAGATGATCAATCAGATGCCGCTGGGCGTGAACCATATCGGCCACGGTAATAAAGGGAAAATCCAGTGCGTAAGGTTTTCCCGTTGACGGATTGACAGAAGACGGTCCGGTGGAACCTTTGCAGCCCCCGATGACATTGGAGCAGACAACAAAGTACCTGTTTGTATCGAAGGCCTTGCCCGGCCCGATCAGATCATCCCACCAGCCCTTGTCATCCAGGCCTCTGTGTACGCCCGCCGCGTGCGCATCACCGGAAAGTGCGTGCAGAATCAGAATCGCATTGGATCGATCCCGGTTCAATGCGCCATAGGTTTCATAGGCAAGCGTGATGGGACTAAGCGATTCTCCGCTTGCAAATTTAAATTCCCTGCCCGGTTCGGCAAAGGTGAAATATTTTGTTTCCACCACGCCGACAGAATTCGTATTGTTTTTTTCATTTCTTGTTTTTTTCATATTTTTCAATCACCCTCACCTTAATCCTCTCCCCTCAAGGGAGAGGAAACGTGTGCAACGAAAACATCCTTTCTCTTTTCCCTCCCCTTGTGGGAGGGATGAAAGGGAGGGGCATTTTAACAGATACTTCCCTTATTATTTTTGAAACAACCATGTTGACAGATAACGCTCCCCGCTGTCCGGTAATAGTGCGACGATCACTTTGCCTTCTGCTTCCTTGCGCTTGGCCACTTCCAGGGCGGCCCAGAGGGCTGCGCCGCTGGATATCCCCACGAGTATTCCCTCCTCCTTTGCAATTCGTCTGGCCATCTCTCCGGCGTTTTCATGAGCCACCGGAATGATTTCATCAATGACGTCCCTGTTCAAAATATCCGGAACGAATCCGGCACCGATTCCCTGAATCTTATGGGGCCCTGCTTTCCCGCCCGACAACACCGGAGAATCCTCCGGTTCCAAAGCAA
>CAZBGE010000211.1:0-2446 GCA_964491435.1 uncultured Smithella sp. | reverse complement strand
GTTAATGGTGTTGAATGATCCGCCCACGTACACCGTACCGCCGCTTACCACAAGGTCATTGACAGGATTGTTTGCGGCGGGATTCCAGGCACAATCCACCTGATGATCGGCAAGGATATGGGCCATATTGTTCCTAGAGATTCCTCCGACACGAGAAAAGGTACCATCGATGTACCATCCCCCGATGCCGTCCGGTATGCCGGCGAATACCTGGCCGTTCACTTTGGCAAATGAGGGCAGAAGCCGGCCCGTGGAGACATCCAGAGGAACGCTCCCTCCCGTGGCAAGCCCCACCATGGAAAAGGCGCCGCCGATATAAGTCATGCCATCAGGGCCGACCGCAATAGCCTTGATCGGTCCGTTGACGACCGTGTTGTTTTTCACCGCATCAGGGGGGGAACAGAGTCCGCTGCACAACCGAAGATGAGGAGAAACATTCCCGAAATGAGAACCAGCCGTAAGATCATACCCCTGCTCATACCCGCTTTACTCCAATCCGCCGGACTCATTTCCGGCCTGGTGTTTCAGAACTATACCTGGAAAAAGAAAAAGTTTCAAAAAACGGATGGGACATCCGGAGCGGTATCGACAACCTTGCATACCGGACCTGCCGTTTCGTTTGCATTGTTAACACATTTTGCTGATTTATTGATAGGGAAGAAAGTTTTGCGCCATGCTTGCCGCCGCCGTTGTCGCCAGAGCGAATACAAACCCCCTGAAAAAACCTTGACAGTCAAACAGGTATCCCCTATCTTGGCGTTTCCGCAGATTCCCTGCATGTCAAAGTAGGATGGCGGTTTCATAGGTGATAACATGTGGATGACAGCCGCCGTCTTACCAGTCTGAATCGGGGCTTTTATTCACAATAAATTTATCAGCAATATTTTCTAACCAGGCCATTATCGAGGTGATAGTACTTGTGACGAACTTGCGATCAACGCCTACCGGCTTTCATCCGAAAAGCGAACTGACTTACTTTGACAATTCCCGCAGGCAGTTTCTGAAACTGAGCGGTCTTACCATTGCCGGTCTTATTTTGCCGAATGTGCTTTGCCAGGGTTCAACAGCCCACGGAGCGCCTGCGCCTGTCAAGATAGATCAGGCGATCGCCATGGCCCTTCAGGACGCCTTGGTGAAGGTTGTAACCCATGTTCCGGCAACCGGAGCGACTGCCATTTTTGACGCCTACAACAAACTGATGGGTACAGAACCATCCTATGCCTTCAATGAAGAAGCGGCTTACACGATGGCCCATGGCGCATCCCTTGCGGGTGTCAGATCGGCAAGCGTCATCAAATCACATGGACTGGCTAAAGCGGCCAACAGTGTCATCGATTCCCTGACGATCGGAACAACGGCGGGCTTTGTGGTCATTGCCCTGGACGATCCCAACGGAGCACACTCGGACAATATTTTTGGTCTGGAAGATTTTCTACGTGGCACAGGGATTCCATTCAAAAAGGCACGGAGACATACCATTTACAACGACGTTCTGGAATGTTTTCTCTGGTCGGAAAAACTGAGAACCCCGGCGGTGTTATTTGTCGATTCTGAACAGGTTTTTCAGAATACAACCTGTTTACGCAAACATCTTCGCCTGCCGGAGGGAAAATATCGTCGGGAACCGCTGCGTCATGTTCTGTGTCCACCGCTTGCCCCCTATCAGCGCAAGGTTCTGAAGGCAAGGCTTGCCGGGACGAATTGGCAAAAGATTGCACCGCCTGATTTGCCAGTCATTCCGGAAGGCCTTCCGACTAAGTGGCGACAGGCAGCCTTGCAGTTTGTACCCCTTTTCCAAGTGTTTCAGGAATTGCGTCCCCAAATCCCCTTTGTCAGCGGCGACACCGGACTTTCGTCTCTTTTTGCTTTTGCCCCGTTTGCCTGTATCGATGCTTGCAGCTACTATGGGGGAAGTCTTCCTCTGAGCATCGGTTTTCATCTTGCAGGCTTTGGCCGCGCCTGGGCAGTGACCGGGGACTACGCTTTTCTGGCTGCGGGCCATATGGGATTGCTCGAAGCAATGGCGCGGAAGATTCCTCTAAAGGTGCTCATTATGGACAACGGCTTTGCCATGGCCACCGGCGGCCAACCGATCCCCGCTGGCGTCTATGAGCAGGTTCTTTCCGGATGGACACCCTTTGTAAGCCGTATCGAAAATCCCCGGGACAAAGTGGCAGTGCGAACCATTCTGAGTTGCGCCATACAGTCAGACCGGCTGGAAATTGTCTCCGCCCGATTTCGTTCCTGATAACAGCGTTATCGCCATCAAAATTAAACGGGACAGTGACAATACAAATACTGAATGGTTATTTCAGGCTTTTGGTGACAAAGAACCCCATGAATTAATCAGGCTTGACGTTGATCGTTTGAGAATGAAACTGTTTTAGATTTTGAAACATCAAACCGTCAAGCACGTTATGGGATTGCTCAAGCGAATAGTCCATTA
>CAZBGE010000210.1:0-2452 GCA_964491435.1 uncultured Smithella sp. | reverse complement strand
CAATCCCCACACGGTCGAGAATCCACTCTTCCGTCGTGCCGATATCCAGATCTTCAAGAAATTTATTGGTGATGACATTTTCAGGATGAAAATGCCCGAAGCCGTGAACATAAATCATCGGGGATAATGCTTTCTCCAATCCTTTTGGATTTGTTTCGCTTTGTTTGTTTCTGACGTGGACAGTTAAGGGGAATAGCGATAAAAATCAATACTAAAATAATAAGTATCGATATATGATGCTTATGGTATTGAAAGCAGCGACGGGAAGGTTTTACGGGAGAGACAAATCGGCGGGCAACCGGTTATGATGCTTTCCGCTTCAAGTTGCGGATCAGCGAGAATACCCAGGGGCGGTAATTGATCAGTAATCCCACATGCTGACGGTTTTCACCGGGAAGGGCTTTGTCGATTTCCAGAAGTTCATTGAAATCCTTGGTCAGCCGGTCGATTTTTTTCATGAGAATCTGCCGGGAAGATTCGGAAAGTTTGCCATAGGAAAAATATTTCTTTTCATCGGCTTCGGCAAATGACGATTCCAGAAATTCATTTTGAATTTGGGCCTCGTATTTTTTTCTCAAGGGGCCATGAGGGCTCCAGACAATGTTTTTAAAAACCAGCAGCTTAATCTTATCGTGCGGGTAGCGTTCGACAAGTTTCATTTTTTCCAGACTTGCCAGCATTTCATGGGCTTCGGGCGTCGTAAATTTGTAATCTTCCGTAATGCTGGAAAGTTCCCGTCCATTGAGAACCAGGTAAAAAAAGACCATCAGCTTGGGATTATCCGCAAGCGCCTTTTCCTGTTCGATTGTGAGAACACTGACGCCGCTTTCCGCTTCGGCGCTCAGCTTTGCCAGATTGTAAAAACTCAGGTCCAGCGCCTGGCATATTTGTTCCAGCCGCTTGAGAGAAAACGACTGTTCCGCAAACAGCCTTTTGACGCTTGGTTCGCTGAGATTCAGCTTCACGGCAAGGTCGCGGTAGGTCATCCCTTTGGCTTTCAGGCATTTTTTCAAAGTAGCGACCATCTGTGTTGTTTCACTCATCGGCGAGCACCTTAGTATCAGTGGATGTCATTGTCTTTTTCTGAAATTCTTCAATCAGATTTGCCCCGCCTGTGTCAACTTAAAACCATCAAGATATTGCCAAGATATTGCCGGGGAATGGATGTTTCCTGGATATTATTCTTGACAATTTCTTTCATTTTCCGAACATAAGGGCCATGTTGAACCATGAAAAATTGGAGTTGATGCGGATTGAATGAATGGACGCACATGGTATTCCGCAAGCATGCAGTATAGCCGGATGAGCAAAATGGTCTGCCGATTTTAAAAGGAGATTATTATGAAGTGCGTGATCTGCAGGCAGGCGGAAACCATCCCCATTACAATGAAATCCATGATTTACTGGCCAGACAGATCCTGAAAATGCTCAAAGGCAACAAGTAGAAGCAAGCATATCCGAAACACGTAGCGCGTACCTTCAGGTGCGCTCATAAATGTCCGCACTACATTAAAAAATAACCAAATCATCAAATCACCTGTTTGCCTGACCGCACTGGCAAAGCCCGGCCGCCTGCAGACAACTGAACTGAACGGAACTGCCGGATCATAGCTTTTGTGCTTCCTCCCGTTCGATTCGGTAACATTATACTTGACCTGACTTGCTCTGCAATATATTACCCGGGCAACAATAATCCCATGGATACGCCGGGATTGGACATTGATCTTTGGGAGCGCGGAATCAGCAAACTCCGTCCTGATGAGAAAAGATGTTTTGTTTTTCCACATGCCTCGGCATGGTCCGGCTGGAGGGATGCCGCTCCCTTATCCCCGCAATATCCGGAATTGAATAGTAACCGCACTGATTTCTTTAGCGTCTTTTCATCATGATGCCAGCGGAAGTAATTTTTGGATGAACGATATGACGGATAAAATAATTCTTGCTGATCACGTGAGCAAAACCTTTCCGAAAGTCCTGGCCGTTAACAACCTGAGCTTTGAAGTGGCAGCGCAAACTTGCTTTGGTTTTTTGGGACCCAATGGGGCGGGCAAGTCAACCATGATGAAAATGATCTACGGTCAATGCACCCGCGATGAAAATTCCTCAAGCAAGCTGAGCATTTTTGGCTATGACCCTCAATTTCAGGAATTACAGATAAAATATCTGTCGGGCGTTGTGCCACAGGATAACAATCTTGATGATGAATTAAATGTTCTCCAGAACCTGACGGTTTATTCAAAGTTCTATAACATGTCCGGCCCTCTGGCGCGTCAGCGGATTTCCTATCTATTGGATTTCCTTGAGCTTACGGAAAAAACAAACACGCGGCTTCAGGAACTCTCCGGAGGAATGAAGCGCAGACTGGTCATCGCCAGGGCGCTTTTGAACAATCCGCGGCTGCTGATTCTTGATGAACCGACGACCGGACTGGATCCTCAGGTCCGGCACCTGA
>CAZBGE010000209.1:0-2581 GCA_964491435.1 uncultured Smithella sp. | reverse complement strand
GCCGGCGCCTTGTCAGGACGTGACGTTCATCCCCATTAATCTCACGGAATCACTGAATAATACGGAAATGCTTTTGTCCGAAACAACCTTCTGAACAAAACCAACCCCGAAGACTGGATGATGGATCACCTGATTGGCTTTGTACGTTTCCCTGATGGAATAATTCAGGATCGGCGTATCCGGCGGCATATTGCGGCTTTTCAAATCCCACTGCAAGGGAGCGTCATTCGCCGGCGCTTTCGGCGCGACTGGCTTTTTAGCGCGCACAGCGCCGGATAATCCTTCAGCGGCTTTCTTTTTCACCCCCGCCGTTGCGCCCCGGTATTTGTGTTCCGCGCCGCAGGTTTTGCATTTTACGCGGCTGACCACGCCATCCACTTTAAACAATATCACATGAGCCAGAACCAACTTACATTTCAGACAATAAGCGTCAATATTATCGCCAACGGAAGACTTCATCATTTCCCTTTCCTGTGTTAACCAAACATAAACTTAAAGAGACAACGCCAGAACAGCCGCTCCAATGGCCCCATTGACCTGCGCATAGGGAGACACAGCGATTTTGACGTCCAGTTTTCGCTCCAGCGCATCCACCACGCCGGCATTGCGCGCGACACCGCCGGTAATCATCACCGGTTCGCATACGCCGACACGGGCAAGCATGGAAGAAATCCGCGCAGCGATGGATTCATGAATGCCGGCGATAATATCCGGTCTTTTTTCACCGCGGGCAATCAGCGAGACCACCTCCGATTCTGCAAAAACCGTGCAGAGACTGCTGATTTTTGAAGGCTGACCCGATTGCAGCGATATGGCGCCGAACTCGTCTAGGTTCACTTCCAGCGCCCTCGCCATCACTTCCAGAAAGCGGCCGGTTCCCGCAGCGCACTTGTCATTCATGACAAAATTCCTGACTTTCCCGTTTTCATCAATCGCCACGGCCTTGCTGTCCTGTCCGCCGATATCGATAATCGTGCGAATTTTCGCGTCCAGAAAATACGCTCCTGCGGCATGAGCCATGATTTCCGTAAAGGACTTGTCGGCGAATTTAACCGAGTTGCGGCCGTAACCTGTTGAAACAATTTTAGAAACGGATGATGAAGCCAGCCCGGATTCCGCAAGCAGTCCCTCGTACACGTTGCCGCCCGCCGCCTCCGCGTTGTATCCGGTAAAAATAATTTTCGTTCCGAGAATCTTCCCGTTTTCCACTATGGCCGCCTTGGCCGTAATCGATCCGATATCAATGCCTGCTGTCCGCATGAATGACCTTTCTGAAAAAAATGAAAATACTACGACATTTCTTCCTCGTGAACAATTTCCGTCTTAATCAGAGTGATCAGTTCCTGAAAAACCGGCAGAACATCCTTGCGGAACCTTCCCGCCACACAAACATACATGATATCATCGCCCAGTTTCAGCGTTCCCTGATTGATCCAGGCGCGAACGTCCACGATGCCCTCCATGCTTTTAAACCGGCGCACGGCTTGCTCCAGCGCGGCTTGATCATAAGAAAGCTTCATCCCCCCGACCTGTTCGCCTTTTTTAGACGTCGCCCGCACAATGCCATTGTGCACCAGAATCATGCCCAGCATCTCCGGCGGACACTCTTTCTTGATCTCTTTTATCCATTGTTCAACCATAATCACCTCTAAAATATTGCATTCATAAAAATACAGCGCAGAGCTCGCACGGCTGTCAGATTATGCAACCCGCCGTTTCGCGCCGGCAACCGTCGTCATGCCGGTTTCATCATTCATTCTTAACTGCGGCAAGTTGCGTCAGGCGCAGGGAAATTTTCTCCGCCAGTGATGAAAGCAACGCCGTATCCATGTCCGCCATATAACGATCCGTGTCCGCATCGCCATTGTTCCAGGTTCCGATGATTTGACCATCCAGCGCAAAGGGAACGGCGGCGATTGACCGGACAAAATATTTCCTGTCGGGCGGCATCAGTTTATAAAAAGGCTGCAAGTCTTTATTGGCCAGGACAGGCTTTAATTCTCCATGCAGAATTTGTTCAAACAGTTCCGGTGAAACAACGGCAAGCCTGCTCTTTAAAATGTCTGACGCATGGACAGCCTTCAACACAGGCGCTGCGTTTTCATGCTCAATGATTGTCAGCCAGACAAAGGGAACGCCGAATTCCTTTTCAATCCCCGCCAGCAGGATTTCAAAAAGCCCGGCGATGGTCTCGGCCGCGCAGAGGCCGGCTTCAATTTTATGGAAGCGCGCGGCGATTTCTTCGTTAAGACGTTGGATGTTTTCCTGTCTGCCCATTAAAATTCCCCTTCCCACTCCGCGTAAATAACCGTGTGATCGGACGGCTTTTCGGCAAGACGCGTCGCCAGATCAATGACACAACCGCTGGATTTTACCGCCGGCGCTGCTGTCGCCAGAATATGATCAACCCGCCAGCCCAGATTGCGGCCGACGGAGTCCCGGACGCGGTAATCAAAAAAAGTGTATTGACCCGGTTCATCGGGATGATGCCTGCGGAAAACATCCGTCATCCCCCAGGAAACAAGATCTTCATAGGCCTTCCAGACTTCCGGATTAAAGGAAACATGCCCCAGAATCCGCT
>CAZBGE010000208.1:0-2651 GCA_964491435.1 uncultured Smithella sp. | reverse complement strand
TGATTGTAGAGCGGAAATTGCTTCCCGGCATTTGCCCAGGCACGCCGGATAATCCGAAAAGCGGCGTGTTTGGAAAACGCGCCCTGCTTTAACTCCTTAACAATAACAATTGGCAACCGATCTGAAATTTCACAGGCATCAGGCGGGCTTAAAAGCCCGCACCACGATAATTTCTCCGGCCTTTATCCTAATTGCCTCTCGCCTTTTGCCTTTGTCCTGTAACCTCTTTTCTTCCTGCCCGCCGGAAAGAGCCCCAGTTCTTGAGCTTCGCGGCATTGCTTCCCCGCCCAAACCATTCGTTCGCCTTCCAGGTAGTTGTTGGCGACGCAGCCGGTCCGGCACAAGCGCGCCATCAGACACTCGCCGCAGACGCCGGGATAATTGTCCCGGTTTGCCAGTTCCCTTCTGAGCGCCTGAAGCTTTGGATGGGCAAGCCAGATATCGGTGATGCTGTCGCCGAGTTTTCCGTAAACCAGCGCGGGGATGGTCTGGCCGATGCCGCACATGGCAATCTCCCCCGTTCCCAGAATGCCCAGAATGCCGATGACGCCGCAGTCTCCCGTGCGCCCCCTGGTTTCCCTGAGTGTCCGTAAAGACCGGAGCGCGGGCGGCATATTGAGCATGCAGTTTTTTATCCTGGTTTTTTCCCGCAGTTCGCCATAAACGAAGGACTCGAGTTCCATCAGTTCGGCCACGCCCAGCGTCTCGCGCCGCGCCGTCATCTGCTTTCCCCGGCCCGAATCCGTGACGGGGTTGAACTTCACGGATGCGGCCCCGTGGTCCGCGGCGATCCGGACTACGTTTTCCATTTTATGCACATTGCCTTTGTGCAGGCTCATGATCACCTGCGTGTTGGCGTAGCCTGCTTCCGCCAGCGCGTCGAGCCCCCGCAGCGCCGCGTCAAAAGCGCCGGGAACGCCCCGGAACGCATCGTGCGCGGCCGCCTCGTTGTCGTCAAGGCTGATGGAAATGAAATGGACCTTTGTATCGTTTTTCAGAAAGCGAGCCAGCTCCGGCGTAATCAGCACGCCATTGGTTTCCATATTCATGCCCAGCCCCATGCCCGAAAGCCCCGCGGCGATTTCGCGAAAGCGCGGATGAAAAAGCGGCTCGCCGCCGGTCAGTTTGGCGCCGCAAAGCCCCAGCGTTTTGGCTTCGCGCGCCGTATCGAAAAGCATGTCCGGATCAATGCATTCCTTCGGATCGGGTTTGCCGTTGATAAAATGGGGTTTGATCCAGCAGTGACGGCACATCAGGTTGCAGCCGGAGGTCAGGTATAGATAAAACGAGCGAAGCGGCGGCACTCCGTCCGGCAGATTGGCGGGCGTATTAGAAGCAAATTCATCTGCGGCCCGGGCATCACAAAGAGGCATTGTTTTCCTCCACGTATTTTTTATAGCAGCCTTCCCGATCAACGGCCGAAAGCGTGCCGTAGCGGGCAAAAACGACCGCCGGACAGCCGCCGGTGCAGAATCCCGCAAAGGCGCAATCCCCGCAGCCGGGAATGGATGTAACCGGGGTATGGTAGCGTTCACGTAGAACATTGATTTCGCGGCCGGAAAGCCAAGCTTCATCAAGGCGTTTTTCTCCGATTTTGCCCATGACCATGGCCGGCAGCATGTTGCACGGAACAATCGAGCCATCATGCAAGATCGCCATTTTGTTGAAGATCCCGCCGCAGGCGGAAAGTTTTCCACGGCGCGGAAGGCTTGTTTTGCCGCCGGCGCGCGCCTTTTCAATCTTCTCGACGTTGTTGGCAAACGCCAGGGGCCCGGCGGCGGCATTGATGCGCCCCGGATATTTTGTGCAAAGCTCCTTCATGGTCCGAACCGCGCTCTCCCACTCCTCACCGGAGAGAACCACATCCTGGCCGTAACAGCGGGCGGAACCAAAGCGGTCGGCGCTGTTGGCGCCGAAGGACCGCAGCCCCACATCTTCTAAAAGAAGCTTCGCGATGCTTGCCAGATCGTGGACATTGTGGCGGTTAATGGTCACGCGGCAGTTTACGGGAAAGCCGTTTTCCTTGAGCAGTCTCAAGCCCCGCAGCGCCCGGTCGAAGCTTTTGGGCGGGCGGCTGGCGTCGTGAACAGCGGATGTGGAACCGTCGATGGAAACCTGAATGGAATCCAGCCGCAGTCTGCGCTTGCCCTTGCCGAAGGCGTCCATGACTTTTTCGTCGATCAGCGTTCCGTTGGTCAGAATGCCGTAGCGCATGCGGTTTTCAATGATGCCGTCGATCAGCGCAAACAGATCCGGCCGGGTGAAAACCTCGCCGCCCGAAAGCGTCAGGCGCTGGACACCAATGGAACCGGCCTCGGCAAAAAAGGCCTGCCAGCGCTCCTCGGGAAGATCATCCAGCGCCGCCATTTCATCGGCATAGAAGCAGTACGTGCAGCGCAGGTTGCACTTTCCCGTGAGGCTGACTTCAAGGCTTCCCGGCGCGCCGGAAAGTTTGAACGGATTTTGTTCAGTTTGCGGCTGTGTCATCGGAAACCACCGCAAAATTCGGGAGCAGGGATTCGAGAAACGCTTCCACGTCCGCCAGAACATTATCTGCGCCTTCTGTGTTTTCCCCCACATAAGCCGCGATTTCCGCGGCCGTTTTTGGCGCCGTCATGGCTTCCCAGATCATCACACCCGTTTCATTGAGC
>CAZBGE010000207.1:0-2704 GCA_964491435.1 uncultured Smithella sp. | reverse complement strand
TGTCCTTTCCACGTCTGAAAAGACGTGGCCCCATTGAAGCATAATTATAGAGGAGGTAAATCTATACCGGGTCCAGCTTTCCACGTCTGAAAAGACGTGGCCCCATTGAAGCGTCAATCGATGGATCTGATTGGCGATACGTGATCCGCCTTTCCACGTCTGAAAAGACGTGGCCCCATTGAAGCGCGTTTGCCGGACCGGTTCCGTAAGCGGTAAACATCCTTTGACGGGAACGGCCATTATAACCGCTTCCGGTCTGCCAGATTATTCCGGATTCATGCGGCGCAATCCAAAGAGTGATTCTTGCCTCCCTCAATCCTGACGGAATAAAATTCGCACGAATTGCCGCTTGAATAAACAAATAATATGTGGTAATTCCGCAGCAAAATTTCACACATCTTCCGATTGTCGGCATGTTGCTTAGAATTAAGTCTGCCGCGCAAAATGACGGGGATGGCGGAAAAAACAAAGGAGAAGAAAAATGTCAGTTATTTCCATGAAACTGTTGCTCGAAGCCGGTGTCCATTTCGGACATCAAACCAACAAGTGGAACCCCAAAATGAAACCTTACATCTTCGGGGCTCGCAACAATATCTACATTATCGATTTACAGCAGACTGTCGGAATGTTTCAATCCGCCTATAACTTTGTGGTGGATACGGTCAGCCAGGGCAAAGAAATCCTTTTTGTCGGCACGAAGAAACAATCGCAGGAAGCCATTCGTGAAGAAGCGTCGCGCTGCGGCATGCCTTATGTCAATCAGCGCTGGCTGGGCGGTATGTTGACCAATTTTGTCACGGTTAAAAAGAGTGTTGATCGTTTGAACAGCCTCAACAAGATGTTTGCCGATGATTCGGTTAAAGCTTTTCCCAAAAAAGAAATCACCAAGCTGCAAAAAGAAATGGACAAACTGGAAATGGTTCTGGGTGGCATCAAGAATATGAAATCCCATCCGGCCGCAGTTTTTATCGTTGATCCCAATCGTGAGCATATTACCGTTAAGGAAGCGAAAAAATTAAAGATTCCTCTGGTCGCCATTGTCGATACCAACTGCGATCCGACGGATATCGATTATGTTATTCCGGGAAACGATGACGCTATTCGCGCCATTAAATTATTTGCGTCAAAATTTGCCGATGCGGTTCAAGAAGGCAAGAAACGATTCGAAGAGAAACTGGCTGCCGAATCCAACAAGGAAGCGGGAGAAGTTGCTGTGGAAAATAAGGACGCTGAGGCGGATATTCCCGAAAGCGTCGAGATGGAAAATGGTTCGGCGGCTCCGTCAGAATTATAGCAGAATGATAGTAAACGTTTAAAATATAAGTATATTCAGGAATAGCATTCCAGGAGGATAAAACAGTGGAAATCACTTCAACAATGGTAAAAGAATTAAGAACGAAAACCGGCGCCGGCATGATGGATTGCAAGGAAGCGCTTGCGGCGGTGGATGGCGATTTTGAAAAAGCGATTGATTTTTTAAGAAAGAAAGGGCTTTCCGCGGCTACCAAACGATCATCCAAAGCGGCTAAAGACGGTACGATTGCTTCGTATATCCACATGGGCGGCAAAATTGGCGTAATGGTGGAAATCAATTGTGAAACGGACTTTGTGGCGAAAACGGAAGATTTTCAGACCATGGCCAGAGATATCGCCATGCATATCGCCGCCACGAACCCGATGTGTGTTCGGCCGGAGGAAATTTCCAGCGAGATTCTGGAACGGGAAAAGGAAATTTACCGCAGCCAATTGCGTGAAGAGAAAAAACCTGAAAAAATCTGGGATAAAATTATCGAGGGAAAACTCAAAAAATATTACGAAGATGTTTGTCTGGCCGAACAGAAATTCGTCAAGAATCAGGACATCACCATCGGAACGCTGATCAGCAATATGATCGCTAAAACTGGTGAAAATATTGTGATTCGCCGTTTTGCCCGTTTCCAGCTTGGTGAGGACATCAAGTCATAATGAGCAATCAAAAAGCCGCCTACAAAAGGATACTTTTAAAGCTTAGCGGTGAGGCCCTCATGGGTAAAAAGTCCACGGGCGTTGATCCGGATGTGGCGAATTTTATTGCAGACGAAATCAAGTCTCTGGCGGATTTGAAAATCCAGGTTGGGATTGTCATCGGAGGCGGTAATATTTTTCGCGGCGTTGAAGCCAGCGCTAAAGGCATGGACAGGACGGCCGCCGATTATATAGGAATGCTGGCGACGGTTATTAACAGTCTGGCGCTCCAGGGCGCTCTGGAGGCGCGCGGACTCTCAACGCGTGTGCAGTCGTCTATTGAAATGAGAGAAATTGCGGAACCGTTTATTCAGCGCAAAGCCGTCCGTCATCTGGAAAAAGGCAGAATTGTTATTTTTGCCGGGGGAACAGGCAATCCATATTTTTCTACCGATACGGCCGCGTCGCTCCGGGCCATGGAAATGAAGGCCGACGTCATTATGAAGGCGACAAAGGTTGACGGGGTTTATGATTCTGACCCGGTAAAGAACCCATCGGCGGTTATGTTTAAAAAGATAAGTTATATCGATGTGTTGACGAAAAACCTTAAAGTAATGGATTCAACGGCGATTACGCTTTGCCGGGATAATTCATTGCCGATTGTCGTTTTTAACATGCAGAAAAAAGGAAACATCCGGGGCGTCATTTGCGGTAAAAAAATTGGAACTTACGTAGGAGAATGATCATGAAAGAGCAGATT
>CAZBGE010000206.1:0-2707 GCA_964491435.1 uncultured Smithella sp. | reverse complement strand
AAGATATCCTGCCGATCCCGCGCAGCCAGAGATGTTGAAACCGGCCAAAGCTTTCGGACTTGTTTACAAAAGGTATGAGCAAAGAGGAAAGGAATCAAAAAATTAATCATCTGGAGCACATCCGGCATGGTTATGGACTGAAGGAAATTGCCGATAATCTGGAAATCCATTACACGACTGTGAGCAAGATTGTTAAGAAACGGGATGAAAACTATAATTCAGGACACTATGGCTCAAAATCGGTTTTTATTCCTAATTCTTGGGCGCGTTCACTTGCAAGTTTTTCCAAGCGTCTTGCTTGAGTCAAGAGCGTGCGCCTCAGACCGCCGGAAACATCTCTTTCACTGATAACACGCGCAAGATTGGCAATAGTTGTCGCTCGTCTTGCTATGCGAATATCGGGGTGTTTTCTTTGATGATAAATAACATCTGGTATTATTCTCTGCTTATGCGATTCTGGCAATTTTATTTCCATGCATGGCGTTATCTGTTTTTCATTTAGGATAGCTCCCAGAGCCGATTCCTTTAAAACTTTTTGAAATACGGTGTATTCAGCCCTATCCAAAAAAGTTGTCTTACTTTTTTTGTCAAGATTATCAACCAACTCATCCAGCGGCCAAACCTCAATAAAAGCAACCTCAAAGGGATCGAGCACATTCATGGCAACAGCGTCTGTTCTTTGGTTCGTCAAGTGACGACTAACGCGACCACTAAGCTTTTCTTCGGTCTGTCCGACATATATTGGTTCGCCGTCATAATCATAAAAAGCATAAATGCCATGCTTATAACTTCCAATGCGTTTTCCATCGCTATTTTTAATAGAGAAGAATTTCTTAATCTCTGAACGTATTGCGGCGACATCTTCAGGCAGTCCGGCAATATCATCTTGCTTGTGAAATGCAATGTTGTTTTTGTTCTTCGCAGCCATTTATCTCCTTCCATACAGGCGTCAAGTAATTTTCAGCAATCCAGCGAATAACGGGAACGCATACGGCATCGCCAAACCCAAAGAGCGCCTGATTCAATGATACAGTAATTTTATAATCGTCAGCGCCCATTAGACGAGCGCATTCTCGCGGCGTGACAAGTCGTACGGCATACTTGCCCTTCCCGGCGACAAAAAGAATTTGGCGGCCACTGCCGCCTCTGGGCGTGCGAAGGCACCCCGCTATGCCATCAGTCCTCAATTCCGCCATGGAACGGCCATTACGAACACGCCGGAATACTGTGCCGCAAGAAATATTTTTATCAACAATCATTCTCTCTGCGATAGCTCTGTGTCGATCACTCATTTGATTTAAAAGATACTCGGCTCGTTCCCGGCTCCACCAGCAAGGAGAATTTTCAGGAAGATCATCAACAATGTCCCTCAATAGAACCCGCTTTTTAGGAATCCCCGGCAAATCGCGAATCGACCACTTGATGTCATTATGCCACATGATAAATTCCGCTAACGCTTGCGGTCTGCATTGACTTTGAAAAAATGAAAGATTTTCTCCAATGCGCTTTTGCTTTTGTGCGGCATTTTTCCCAATTATAAATAGGCGCTGCCGGCTTTGAGGAACAAAAAGAGCCGCATCTATCATAAATGCGTCAATATAGTAACCAAGATCATTCAATGCCAGACAGGCGTCTCTGAAATCCTCTCCATCATGTGATGTCAAAAAACCTGACACATTTTCTAACATAACAATGGGCGGGCGTTTTATACCCATCAATTTCAGAACACCAATGAAACCCCAGAACGCGCTAGAATGTCGCCCAGCCAATCCACGTCTGGCGCCGGCAAGCGAAAGATCATTACAGGGAAAGGAGGCTGTCGCTAACGCAACCGGGGGAACATCGCCATCTTTAAGATCGTGAATATCACCGAGATGAAAATGAGCCTGGTCATCCGTATAATGACCTTGATACATTTTCTTTTTATCTTCATCAATGTCATTGGCCCATTTGACAATCCATCCAGCCTGCTCCAGCCCCATGCGCATCAGGCCAATTCCAGCAAAAAATTCAGCGACTGTTTTTTCCTTGATCATTCAGCAAAGCCCTCTGTATTCTTGAGGCGGTTATTGGTTTTCCTATTCTATCTTCCCAAATACGAACAACTTTCCAGCCTTTTTTTTTAAGAGTAGAATTGACTATGCGATCTCGCCCAATATTCCTCAATATTTTCTTTTCCCAATATTCTCTATTACTTGCCGGTATTCGACATTTCTGCGGGTGTCCATGCCAAAAACAACCGTCGACAAAGATGGCGACTTTTTGTTTTGGAAAAGCAAAATCCGGTTTTCCAAAAACGGGGTAGTTTCTTCGCCAACCTGTTATTCTCTTCTGTTTAAGTAAGTTGCAAAGCATAACTTCCGTAGACTTATTTCCAGAAGATTTAACTTGCGCCATTATCCAAGAGCGTTTCTTGGGATTAAAAGTATCCATTTTCCTTGTAACAAAAAAATTTTTCTTTGATCAAAGTTCTTTATTTCATCCAACATCCTATAAAAAAAGTCAATATCTCAAAACCTAATTTGGGCATTCGGAAAAATGGGATAAAGGCAAGATCTTGAATTATCAGTTTTTGTCTCATATGGTAATTGGGGTTTTGGCATATCTGTTAATATGTGACAAAGGGGCCGCCTGATGGAAGATGCAGAAAGTCCGGCAACCGGACAGAAAGGCGCGTCCACTCCGCCGCTAGATGCGCCGAAAAACC
>CAZBGE010000205.1:0-2737 GCA_964491435.1 uncultured Smithella sp. | reverse complement strand
CGCTGGTCGGTTCGACTTCCGCTGTCAACATTGTAGTCCAGCTTGACCGGGAACGGGATAACATTACCAAGAGAATCAGGGTGCTCAAGAAGGGGCATACGTCCCCGACACTGCTTCTGCCCGAAACCGACACCGGCGATCCGGCTGTCCTTACCGATTTTCTCCAGTGGTCCGCTGCCAACTATCCGGCGGACCGTTACATGCTGGTTTTGTGGAACCACGGCGGTGGCTGGTGGGAAGATGAAAGATCCGGACGAAAAAAGCGCTTGTCTTTTTTCAAGCATGCCCATCCCGCCATCGGCAAGCGCGGCATCTGCTATGACGACACATCCAATGGCGATTGTCTGGACAATGCCGAACTGAAAAAGGCACTTGCCGACTTCTCAATTCTTATCGGCGGGAAACTGGACATCCTGGGCATGGACGCCTGCCTGATGCAGATGGCCGAAGTTGCCTATCAGCTCAGGGACAGTGTTTCCTTCATTGTCGGCTCCGAACTGGAGGAACCGGAAAACGGCTGGCCCTACCACACCATTCTGTCTTACCTCGTCAAGAATCCCAACGTAGCTCCGGATATTTTTTCTAAAGAGATTGTATTCCGTTATGTCCAGTCTTATTCCGGCGGCAAGGAAGCAGTCACGCAATCGGCCTTCAACGTGGACAATATCATTCAGGTCAAGACCGCTATCGACTACCTGGCCGATTATCTGACTGCAAATCTGGATGATGACGCTTACCGCAATGGCATTGCCTATGCCTGGCGCAAAGCGGTCAAACTCTTTGACGACAACTACGTCGATCTGAAATCCTTTGCCAACGTCCTGAAGACCAAATGTCCGAAAAGCACTGACTTGAACGTCAGGGTCAATGCCCTGCTCAACAGTCTGAAAGTTGGTAAGGGAAAAAGGGCGATCATCGCGGCCGGTTACCAAGGCAGTTCCATGAAACGCACCGGCGGGATGTCCATCTATTTCCCGGCTGATCACATCAACAGCGCCTACAAATATCTGGACTTCAACAGTGCGGAAGGAAGCTGGCTTAAGTTCCTGAAGAAGTTTCTGTCGTGACGCCGGAGGATAAAGAAATGAAGATGACCAGTGAGAAAAAAGCGAAAGTGAAATCAGCAGAGGAAAACGAAAAAGTCATCACCGGCGTTTTTGAAGGTGGTGGCGTCCGGGGGATCGGCCTCATCGGGGCAGCCGGTGTATTTCTGGAGAAGGGCTATCGATTCAACCGCGTTGCCGGAAACTCGGCCGGGTCCATTGTCGCTTCGCTGATTGCAGGAGGCTATTCCGCAACGGAACTCAGGCAGATCATGATGTCCCTCGATTATTCCAAGTTTGCGGACAAGGATTGGAAGGACAAGCTCCCTTTCGGCATGGCCTACAGCTTCTTTGCCGAAAAGGGGATTTACGAAGGAAAATATCTCCGGGACTTCATGAAAGAGAAGTTGGAGAAGGCCCCGCATCCGATCCGGACCTTCCGGGACGTGAAGGAAAAGAACGGCAGTTATCGGCTCAAGATGATTGCCGCCGACATCTCCCGCGCCAAGCTGTTGGTGCTGCCTCAGGACATTGCCGACTACGGTATCGATCCCGACGACCTGGAAGTTGCCGATGCGGTGCGGATGAGCGTCAGCATCCCGTATTTTTTCGAGCCTGTTCAACTTAAGCACGTGGACGGAACGAAGTGCTTCATAGTGGACGGCGGCATCGTCTGCAACTTCCCCATCTGGATTTATGATGATGACATCGAGGCGGGAAACCCTCCGGTCGGGTTCTGCCTGGTGGACGACGGGGAGACCCGTCCCATCCATGGGGTGGTGTCCATGTTTGCGGCCATTCTGGAGACCATGCTGGAAGCCAGGGACAAGCGGTATATTGCGGATGAACATATAACCACTGTCCAGATCCCCACTCTCGGCATCCAGACCTGTGACTTTCATCTCTCCAGGGACAGACAGGAAGCGCTCTACCTTGCGGGCAGGAAGGCAGCGGTTGAATACCTCGATGTCATGACAGCAGGGGCAGGTTCAAGGTCGGCCACAAGCAGCAAACTGCAAATGCGGTCGCCGGAGTCCAGGAGGCTTCACGGCATTCTACACAGACCGGCAAAGAAACAATCTATCAGGAAAATGGCAATCGCCAAAACCGGTATTTACGACAGCCTGATCAAAGAAACCGCAGCCGACATCTGGCCGGGGATCGACTGGCAACTGATCAAGTACCAGGTCAATCAGGAATCAAGCTTCAATCCCCGTGCCGTGTCTTCCTGCGGGGCCATCGGCTTGTTGCAGCTTTTGCCTGCGACCGCAGAGGAACTGGGTTTTACCAGAGACGAGCTACACATCCCGGAAAGAAACCTGCGCGCGGGCATCACCTATCTTTACCGGCAGTATTATCGGTTTCCGGAAATACCCGATCCGGTCGAGAGGATCAAGTTTGCCCTGGCGTCCTATAACGGTGGACGAGGATACATCAACGCCGCGATGTCTCTGGCGCGGAAGAGTTCCGGTCCCTGGCGCGAGTGGAATTACACCAAAGCGTTTCTGGCCCATCCTGCATGCCGGGTTGATGGCCATCATCCCGACCATGGTCAGATCATCGGGTATGTGGACCGCATATGGACAAACTACACGGCCATGCCCGCAAGGCAGGAATGTCTGATCGAAAAGAAAAGTTCAAAGCGGCCAGGCCGCTGATTGAATCCCAAAGGAAAGGAGGTGAAAAACAGATGA
>CAZBGE010000204.1:0-2739 GCA_964491435.1 uncultured Smithella sp. | reverse complement strand
GAAAAGGTTTGACATTTAAAGGCTGACCATGAAAAGAAGCGTTTCTTTATGTCTTTTTTGTTTCGATAACCGTTCTTTTTCCAGTAATGGCGTTTGAAGGATGCTGAGGCCAATGAGCTGTATAAAACGGCGTGGAGACATGAATAACGCCGGATACGTAATTCGCGCACAGTCCGGCAAATCCGCCGGCGGCGGGTTTCAGGGCGGCGTTCTTCATCAGCTCCGCCTTGAACTGCTTTACATCTCTGTGCATAATACGTTTGCTTACCCAATACATGACCGCAGCGACAATAAGCAAAGGCAAGCCTGCCTGCCAGAAGAACCATGCGAATATGAGCACTAGACTAATCAACGCCAAAAAAATCCCGCCAGCCGTCCAAATCTGGTAACGTTGATATTGAGGGTAGCTGCGCGCCAGTAAAAATGGCTCAACCCGCACAGAAAGCTGTCCGTTGGCTATCAATTCAATAAATGAATTCCAGGAATCATGAAAGTCCCGAACCGCCTCGACAGCCGGATAGGTAAGGCTTTGACCGAGCGCACTTTCGACAGTGATTTTGAATTGATGAAAGGTTGGAATATCCATATCAGGTCAGGTTTCGTTTAGAACAGGCAATGTCCATCACACCTTGAAACGGGAAACCGTAGCGATAAGCCGGTTGGCGGCGGCATTCAAATTGTCCGTAACGTCCTTGAATTGCGAAAGAGATGCTGTCATTCTGACGGCGCTGAGATTCAAATCTGCCATGGCCTCGCTGATCTGCCCGGATCCCAGGGACTGAAAATGCATCCCTTCGTTTACCTTATCGAATTCCGGAGTAAGATACGACACCTTATCGATAACCTGCGAGAGTTGCCGGGCGGCGTCATCTGCAGACCGGACGCCATGTGTCACCCCTTCGCGGAAACGGTCCATTTCGGTGACGCCATCCGTAACGGATTCCTGCATTTCGCTGATGATATCTGAAATCTCCAGAGCCGATATGCCCGTTTCATCGGCAAGCCGCCCGATTTCCTGAGCAACAACGGAAAATCCCCGTCCGTATTCGCCCGCCTTTTCCGCCTCGATGGCGGCATTCAGGGACAGCAGATTAGTGCGGTCTGTAATTTTGGTGATTGCCACAATGACGCTGCCGATATTTTCGGATTTCCGGTGAATCAGCTCCAGCTTCTCCGAAATGCTTTCCGTTCCTTTCGAGAGGGTTTGCATGGCATTTTGCATGCCGGAGAGGCTGACCTGTCCGGCACTAGCCAGCCGGGAAGCATCCAAAGCGACATTTTTGACGCCATCCATGGTTTTGGCAAGCTCCTGCGCCGTGGCAGATATCTGTTTTGAGGAAACACCTACCTGGGCCACGTTTCCTTCCAGACCTTTCATCGCTTCTTCCTGCAAGCTAGAGGCGGAAACGATGGATGTGGTGGTTGTATTGAGCGTATCAACCGCCTCGCGTATTTTCATCGTCTGTTCCCGGAGGCTTTCCGTCATGTTGTTGATCGACCGGCTTAAAATACCCACCTCGTTCTGGCTTCCGCTGGCGTCGATTTGCACAAGCAGATTGCCATCGGCCACACTTTCGGCCGCCGCCGTTAATTTATCCATGGGATTGCTGATGAGGCTTTTGGTCAGAAAATAAATGAGCAGCGCTACCGCAATGGCAACCAGAAGCATACTGATAAACGTTTTAAACAGAAAGGCGAATATCCCCGAGAGCACCTCATCGTATCCCCGGCAAAAGATGATATACCAGCTGTCTTCCATGTTAAACTGCTCTGTTGTCAGTTTTTCCACATAATATACTTTAACGGCTCCCGCGAAGTCAGAAATAAAATAGGACTCGCCGGCGGCGATTTTATCCATCACCGGCCTGACCAATTCCCGGCCTTTTTCTTTCAGTATTAATTTCTTCTGAGGATGTGAAATAATCATGCCGTCCTGATCGATCATTGACAGGTAGCCGGTCGTTCCGATAACCGAATTTTCAACGAAAAATTCGGTAAAATAATCCATTCTTGGGGCGACAATTGTCGCTCCGACGATTTTACCATTGTGCTCAATGGGAGCGGCAACGACAAAAATGGGGTTTCCCCGCAGGATGCTTGGATAGACCTCACTGATAAAATAAGGTTTTCCCGCAAAGACATTTTTGATGTAACTGAATTGAGGACTGCATTTTCCGATAGTTTTTCCTTCCACCGTATCAATAAAGAAATTTCCATTGCCGATGATTTTCTTTTGCTCCCGGACATCAATGAGTATCGTCTGACCTTCGTCAAGTTTGAGGGCCAGTGGAATATTTTCGTAATAAGGGTGAAGCTTGTGCATATCCAAGAGAAATTGCTGAGCGGACGCACGCTTTTGCATGTCCGTCGGTGACACGCAGGCGTCAATGATCCGGGGATCCCGGGCAATGGTCTGAGCGGTGCGAATCTGCTCCTCCAGCCATCGTATAAGAGCCTGATTTGTTTTTTTGGCGACAATCTCCGCCAGCTCATGGTTGGCGGTCATGGCTTCCGGCTTGCCAAGGTAATACACGACAATTCCGAAAATGATGAATAGCAAGGAGATTGCGGGAATAAGCAGCAAAAGGTATTGCGAGGATATTTTGCGGACACTGCATTTCTTGAGCAAGTTGTCGATAGCCGGCATTTCAGTTCGTCTTCTTGGTAAATGAATTTTTCACCTAACGATTCTAAGCTATATCATATCAACAATAATTAATAAACCATTTCCATCGTTCG
>CAZBGE010000203.1:0-2760 GCA_964491435.1 uncultured Smithella sp. | reverse complement strand
TGGGGACGCCAACTATAAAATCGAGGGGTTGTTCTCACAACCCCTCGCCTTTTTTCTCATCTGACGTTCCCATTCCTAAAATGATCATTTCTCCTGCTGTTGCGTGGTTGAGCAAATCTGGTTATCGAAAATGAATATCATCAGATAAGACATTCCCTCGTATGTTTTTTCTCTTTCTTTTGCTTATACATCAGCTCGTCGGCCTGGGATATCAATTCATGGATGGAACAGGGCGCTGAGGGATCATAATTGGCGACGCCAATGCTCATGGAGATTTGATAGGGATGAGCGGAAGCGGCATTTTCGTTATCAATTTTGCATTGCAGGCGTTTTATAATAACTTCCGGCAGTTCGATATTATCGGAGACAAGCACGGCAAATTCATCTCCCCCGAGACGGGTAATGATATCGGAATCCCTGAAGGTGCGCTTCAGGATGATGGAAGTTCTTTTAATGGCGTTGTCGCCTTCTTCATGACCCAGAGTGTCGTTAATAAACTTCAGACCGTCCAGGTCAATGAAAAAGAGAAGCAGCTTATTACGGGTTCGGATGGCTGTTTTCATCTGCTGTTCAGCAAGGGTGATGAAGCCTCTTCTGTTGTATAAGCCCGTCAGCGTGTCCACAATGGCCATTAACCGGATCTCCTCTTCTGTCCGCTTGCGTTCGGTTGCATCCCGGGCGACAAACAAAAATCCGGAAGGCTCGCCGTGATTTAAAAGTCCGGATGACCTGACATCAAAATAAAGATGGTAATTATCCCGCGGTCTCAGGATCTGCGCTTCATAGGACATGGTCTCTGAGAAACCGCTTTTGAATAAGGCAAGAATACTCTCGTGATGTTCAGCGGAATCCGGAGGAAGGAAATCCCGCAGATCCATGCCGATGATCGGCCTGCCGGCGGCGAGTTGTTGGGCCGCCGGGTTGGCGTAGGTAATCGTTCCCTTCATATTGGTTGTGACAATCGCATCCTGGGCTGTATCGGTGAGGTTGCGGAACTTTACCTCACTGTCGTGAAGAGCGTCTTCCGTCCGTTTGCGCTCGGTGATGTCGCGGATAATTCCTCTAAAACCTGTTAATTTGCCCGATAAATTGTATAGTAAGGATGCTGATGCTTCAATGTACCGCTTTGCTCCGTCTTTTCTGATAAACTCCCAATCAATTTCCCGGAGAGGATTTCCGGTTCTGTAAACTTCGTTGAACGATTTAAAAACTTTTTTCGCTACTTCCTTTTCCGTGTATTTACGGTAATTCAGGCCCATTAATTCTTCCCTGGGGTAACCACAGATATGGCACACGGAATCGTTGAAAAAGGTAAAATTGCCGGCAAGATCAATTTCAAAATATCCCTCCTGGATGTTTTCCAGAATAGATCGATATTTTTCCTCACTGCCGCGCAGCTTTTCTTCCAATTGCCTGCTCTTGGTGATATCCCGCATGACGCCAAGAATTCCCACTGGTTGCTGATTTTTATCTCTGACAAAGGAAAGTTTCGTATCCGTCCACACGGTGGTTTCGTCCCTGCGTCTGACTTCCAGTTGCAGCGTCCGGGAGAGAGACACATCATGTGCTGTTTTTTCCAGTTCCATAACCTCGGAAAGCGTCCTGTTGAGCAGCTTCAGGGAAGAAGGCGTCAGGGCATCGAAGGGGCTTTGTGCCAATACCTCCTCCGGTTCATATCCCCTCAGAAACTTTACGGAAGGGCTGACATAAGTATAATTGAGATTCATATTCAAATCGAAAACGACGTCGTGAATATTGTCGGTCATCAGCTTGATGGTGGAGAAGGAATTGGAAATCTTGGCCCTTAGTTTGGTGATATATCCGCCGACCAGGGAAAACCAGGGCAGAACCATGGCCAGGATCACAATGCTTAATAAATCGTTTTTTAAATTTAGCGATTCGGGATGGAATATATAAAACAACAACATCAGCAGCGCATAATTGACCGCGGCAAACCCTGACAGAAAAAGGAATTCCCGGACATTCAACCTGAAAAGCCCGAATACAAACACGATTAAATAGAGAAAGAGCACCTGGTTTCTGGCGAACCCGGCGTAATACATCGCCGCCATGATCCAGAAAGTAGCCGCAATCATCTGGAGAAGAGTCAGGCTGGGATCTTTAAACCGTTTATTAAATCCGGTTCTGATCATGGCATAGGTCAGGACATTCCAGGCGAGGATTCCTGAAATACAGCCAACAACAATATGTAGCGGCGCCTCTGTCTGTCCGAGAAAAAAAGCGATTATGGATATGCCGCACCATATTACGTATGCCGAAGAAGCCATGAGAAACCGCTTGATTCTCACCGTCTGGGCGTGATCGTTTTCAGGAAAAAAACTGAACATCATCGGATATCTCCCTGATTTTTTTGTATTCCTCAACAATCCTTTGAACTTCGGCCAGCCTTTTTGGATGCAGTCCATAATATGCAGCTAAAGAAACAAGAGGTTCCCGCCAGAATTTGGCTTTGCCTTTTTCTCATGTAACATGAACAACGATACGGAGAACTCTCCCATAAACCATTCAGAATGATTATGCAAGACAGCGTCAAATAAATTTTCTTGACAGGAAAATGCCGTGTATGATAAACAACTCCGGAAAAAAGAATATGCACAGGGTGTTATATGCCTTATCTCTATTTCTTTTTCGTTATTTTTCTTTTATTTGCCGCATCCCCGGCCGGGGCCGATGATGCGCTGGTGATTAAAGCGCCTGCGGAATCGTCCTTTGCCAATCTTCAATATTCCCATTTTCCAC
>CAZBGE010000202.1:0-2783 GCA_964491435.1 uncultured Smithella sp. | reverse complement strand
TGCCGTAAACTGTTACGTCCGGCCTTGGACTTGGTGATTTTGGATAATTCGGAAGGCGTGAGGACATCGAGATAATTGTAATAGTTGGACGTATCGTAAACGATCGTATCCATGGGAATCTTCTCCAGTTCAATCGCTTTGTGGGCGATATCATCTCCAATCCGGTTCACCATCTCCTTGTCCAATTTATCAAAATGATCCCAGAAGTTCCGGGAATCCAGTTTTGCCTTTTGCAGCGGCATGTAGAGATGCAAGGCTGTGGAATCAACCCATTCATTAATTTTGCTTTTTGACGTTGCGGCAAGTGCACGGTTGAGCGCCGCAATGAGAATGTAATCGCCAACGCTCATGCCCTGCTGGCGTTTACTGCAGTGCTGGTCAATGATTTTCCTTATACCCAGTTCTTCGGCTATTTTAAATAGAGCCGCGATCGCGCCTTCTGAAACACAGTCGATTTGCCGGGGTTCTTCTTTATCGGCATTTCCTTCGGCCAGAGCGATGATCTTGTCGATGGTTCCCAGGTACCATTGTTTGACGATCCGGGGTTTGCCGTCAACACGCGCTGATTCGGCGATGACGTAGTATGTACTATATTTTGACTTTTTCTTAATGATGCTAGCCATAATTCGTTATATATAATATGTAATACGTTGTCAAGCAAAAAAATAATAAATGCTTAAAATTCTTTGTATTGCGCCCAATATATTCTCCCCGTGTAGTATGTAATCGCATTTGAGGCGCTGAAAGCCTTACCAGATAAGGCTTTCAGCGATTCAGCTGATCTATTGGCGAAAGTTCAGTAAATGAAAATTCAATTTCGACCTTTGAATGAAGATTGACGTATCTATGATTTCTATTTGTGACACGAAAATTTCCCTCTTCAAATTGTCTTTGCCCGTTTCTCAATGACAGCCATTATCTTCTCAATGATTCCGGAGCTTCCGTGTGCTTTTTTGAAATCATTGATCAGGACTTGCGCCTCCGGAATGATGTCGCTGGACATATCTTTCAACGTCTTTAAAACAAGACTTGATTTGATCGCGACGGCTTCACCCAATTTCGCCCAGTGCTTCTGCCGTATCCATGAAGGCCGGTTCTCGCCGCCTATCCTCATGGCCGACTTTTCCGTTAAATCAGGATAGACCTGCGTGCAGATCAGATCGTAAAAGGGCGCCAGACGCGGCCCCCGGTCGGTGAAAATCATGGCCAGATTCTTGGCGTGGGCGTCGGCGTTGCCGATCAGGAAGTTGAAGATCGCCCATCGCAAAAGGGCCATGCGGTCTGCGGCGGGGCGAATGCTCTTTTCCTGCAACAGGGTAAAACAATGTTTTAAAGAAGGGCCTCCTTCGCTTTCGTATTTCTGGTCGGGCAGAAATCCAAGGGCCTGACAGAAGTCTTCCTGGTGCATGCGCACGATTTGGCCACTCTTATCGCGGCTCCGGTCATAACGCATAATGATGAAGAGCTGATCAAGGCCCCGGCGGATCGTAACCGCTGGTACGGACAGCCCCATCTTTTGAGCCAGCATCATGCAGAAGGTTTCGTTTTCGACCGTATCCTCCAGATCCCTGATTGGCGGCTTCAGGATATGCGTGCTTGGCGCATTCCCCGAGGCGATAAAGATGCGGTTGTCCTCCATGTAAACCGGCAGTTTGTTTTGCGCGCCTGCCAGGGAAAGCCGCATACCTTCAACTCCGGCCATCAAAGGTCTTCGGGGCAGGTCGATGATAATCTTGTGCAGTTCTTCTTCATTGAGTTCCTGATAACCCGGTTTTGCAGCAGTCGCGACACCTGAGGGGAGCACGGATACCGCTCCGGCGCATTCGCCGCCGATGCCGTTCAGCATGGCAAAGTCATTGCTTACGGAGATTTGCAGGCGCTGGGCGATGATTCGTTTGATCTCCGCTTCCGGCAGGAGATTGGAAAAGAAAGGACGGGACAGATCATCAGGATATGTTTCAGATCTCAAGGGGAGGTGCAAAGATAAAGGAATGGCGCCTTTTTTGTTGATCCACGTCGCATCATATTGAAAGACAAAGCGTCTTTTTTCATCCAGCCACAGGCGCCCAACTTTCTGATCCCGGAGATAGACATCCAATCCCGGATTGCCGACATGATTATTCATCCGGCCACTCCCTTGATGCGACGTAAAGATCGAGCCCCAGCGCCGTCAGAACCTGCAGGACTTTGCCCATCTGCACCGTTTTTTTGCCGTTTTCCAGATTGGACAGAAATCTGTACCCGACGCCGCATAAAGCCGCCGCATCGGCCAGAGTCAGTCCGTCTTCCTTGCGTTTTTTCCTGATGGCCGCGCCGATGTCCGCCGCCGTGGCTGCTTTAGTCTTCAACTTTCCTGTTCTCCTTCATTCCCTTTCGGAAATAATAAGTGTTTATGCCGCCGCAGTCAAGCCATATATTCCCGATAGGGAATAGTTTGTGGCAAATATACTTCATTTTGTATGAATATTACCGATAGGGAATCTCAAAAATCATTTTTTAACGGTGCATATCATGGTGGACTTGATAATTAATTTTCTGTCCGGATTAAATTGTTCACCCCCCCCTGATCAAAATCTCATATTTCCCCTTTTTAAAATCAGGGTACTGGTGTCCATTGTTAAAGTAATATCATTATATCGGTGTTTCCATTTCCTGCATTTTCACCCAGCCCTTCACTTCCGCAAGCAGCTTTTGCCGGAACTCTTCCGGTTCCAGGATCGTGATATGTGGTATCCATGATTTCAGGATGTCGCGGATGGCCTCGAAGTGGCCTACCCGGAAGA
>CAZBGE010000201.1:0-2790 GCA_964491435.1 uncultured Smithella sp. | reverse complement strand
GATTCATAAATCATGGCGTCTTATGCTGTTTAAATTTCTTTCAGTGATTCGGACAGCCAGCGGATATAGACATCGCTTGCTCCGATGATCGGAACGGCAATAATTTCAGGAACTTCGTAGGTATGATGTTTCTTGATGGTTTCTGCCACTTCGGAAAACAGGTCTTCGCAGGTTTTAATCAGGCAGAGGTATTCCCCGGTTGTTTCCATTTTGCCCTGCCAGCAATAGATGCTTTCGACGGCGCCAGTGATCTGCACACAGGCCGCCAGTTTTTCCTCGACTAAACGCCGTGCAATGACCTGCGCCTGCTCTTTCGTTTCCGTTGCCGTCATCACCTGAATGTAATTCATCATCTGTTCCTTTCCCGCCCTAACCTATGATTTGTCTGCCATCAGCTAAAAGCTATGGCGTACTGCCTCGTACATCATAATCGCCGCCGCCTGCGGAAGGCTCAGGGAGTCCGCTCTGCTGTTCCCGGGAATGCGCCAGCGTTCATCAACCTGATTCAATAAATGCTCCGGCAGACCGTGGCTCTCACTGCCCATCAGGAGCGCCGTTTTTTTCGTTAAGGCATGCGGATATCCACCCTTCCGCGTGTCGCTGCCGATGAGGACATGGCCTTTGCGTATTTCGGGAAGCGCATCTTCCAGAGCTATTTCTGGAAAAACCGGCAAATGAAAAAAGCCGCCCATGGAAGCCCGGATCGCCTTGGGATTTGTCCAGTCCACTGTATTGGCGCCCAGAATAATGCCGGCAAAGCCGAACCACCAGGCGCTGCGGATCAATGCGCCCAGGTTTTGAGGATTGGCTATTTCATGGCCGATCAGCAAATGGCCGTCAGCGGACGCCATCCATTGCGCAAATGATGTCTGCTTCTTGTTTTGGACAATGGCGATCACCCCTTCCGGTTCTTTATCCTGGCTGATTTTTTGCCATTCGGAGCGCTTCAGCTGATAGACAGGAATCCGGCCTTCCGTGGAGGCAATTAATTTTTCCCAGTACGATATTTTTTCCGGCAGCGCCAAAATCGCTTCCGTCCGCCAACTGCTTTTCAGCAATTCCCCGACCACTTTTACGCCCTCGGCCAGAAACAGGCCATCTTCCCGCCGGTCTTTGGTTTCGGTGAGTTTCATCCATTTTTTCAACTGGTTTTGTGATGCGCAGGGCATCGTCATTTGCTCCATCATGTCTGTTCATCCCTCATCGTCACCGGCGGTTCTGTTTTACTGGGCCAGATGATGGAAGAGATGATCGAAATCACCAGAACCGAGGCGATGACGAGCAGTGAGGCAGTCACAGGCACGTGGAAAAAATCTTCAATCAGCATTTTTATGCCGACAAAAGTCAGAATGGCCGCCAGACCATAGTGGAGAAGGTGGAAGAGTTTCATCAGGCCGGAAATCGCAAAAAAGAGCGAACGCAGACCCAAGATCGCAAATACGTTGGATGTATAAATGATAAAGGGGTCTTGGGTGATGGCGAACACCGCCGGAATAGAGTCAACCGCAAAGAGGATATCGGTGGTTTCCAGGGCGAGCAGAACGGCCAGCATCGGCGTGGCGAACCGGACGCCTTTTTTGACGACAAAGAATTTTGCTTCGTGAAATTCCTTTGTGACGGGAACCACTTTGCGCAGCAGTTTTATGGCAATATTCTTGTCCGGATGGACTTCCGTTTCTTTGTTGAGCGCCATTTTGATGCCGGTGAAGATCAGGAAGGCGCCGAAGATATACATCACCCAGTGGAAGGTATTGATCAGTGCAACGCCCGCAAAGATAAAAGCCGCCCGTGTGACCAGCGCCAGGAAGATACCCCAGAAAAGGGCTTTGTGCTCGTAGGCGTGCGGCACGCCGAAAAATCGGAAAATCAGCATGAAAACAAAGAGGTTATCGATGCTTAAGGAATATTCGATCAGGTATCCGGCCAAAAACTCCATGGCCTTGCCCTCGCCCTGGATAAAGTATATGCCCGCGCAGAACAGGAGGGACAGAGATACCCAGCCTGCCGTCCACAGCAGGGCTTCCTTCATTGTAATGACATGCGCCTTGCGATTCAGGACGCCCAGGTCAAGCGCCAGCATCGCGAGAATGAAAACCGCAAAAATTATCCACCATAGAGTCATGAAATCGTACCCCTGAATTAAAGTGAGCGGCCGAGCGTCTGGGCCGCGTTATGAATAATGTCCCAGGCGGCGCTGAACGGCGGGGCGTAGGCCAGATCCAGCCAGCCTATCTCATCAAGATCCATTCCCGCCCAGAGCGCGACGGAAAGCGCGTTAATCCTTCCTACCGCTCCAGCCACGCCTACGGCCTGAGCGCCCAGCAGCCTGCCTGATGAGCGGTCGGCGGTCAGTTTCAAACCAATTTTTCGCATACCCAGCGCGGGCGCCATGGCGCTGCCCCAGGTGATATTGCTGACCGGTGAAAAACCGGCGGCAATCGCTTCTTTTTCCGAGAGACCGGTGGCGGCGCATTCCAGGTCAAACAGCCGGAAAGACTGGGCGCCAACGACTCCTGCAAAGGTCAGGGGTTTTCCGCCGATGTTGCGTCCCGCCACGCGTCCCTGCTTGTTGGCGATGTCGCCCAGCGGAATATTCACCCAGCGGCGGCTGACCCTGTGAAAAGATTCGCAGCAGTCACCGGCTGCGTAAATATTGCCGGCGGATGTCCGCTGGGAAAAATCGACGGAGATTGCGCCGGTTTGACCGATGCGCAACCCGGCTGATTGCGCCAGGCGCGCGTCGGGGCGGACGCCGATGGCCAGCAAAACCATGTCTCCTTCATAATCGCC
>CAZBGE010000200.1:0-2802 GCA_964491435.1 uncultured Smithella sp. | reverse complement strand
GATGCTTTTACCTTTGTCACCGGAGAAGACCGGGGACTTGCCCGGTCTCTGGAAAGAATTCTTGGCAAGAAGCTTCAATATCAAAATGCCGGGGGATTATGCTAAACCCCATCCACAATGACATCCCCTTTATCCTTTGATCCCTACTGCACGTCTTCCAGACTCCAGGAAACATAGCCGGACATCGGGAAGGACTGGGCGTGCTGCAATTCGATCCGGACAATGCCGTCGAGTCGGCGCGGAATGCCCAGACGCAGGATGCCGGTGGGAGTTTTCCAGTCACTGATGCGGATGAATTTGCCGTTACGCAGGTCCCCGGCCAGATTGGGGCTGAAAACGCCGATTTCCTGTGTCGTTGCTGCGCCGAACTCTCTGTTCAGTTTGGATCTGACCCGCTCATAAAGCTGGTAGGCGTTGTCCAGTTCGCCCACTTGGTTCAAATCAATAATTATGGCAGCGCGCTCCAGATATTTCATTTGCTGCGTCAATACCAGTCTCTGACGTTGGGAAACATCGTCAAACCAAACTGTTTCAAAAACCAGGTTACGCCCTTCCTGGATGCCGCCCTGCATGTTGCGTTTTTTCAGACCCGCCAAAGCCCGATCCACGGGCATGCCGGGGGTGAGATCAGCCAGCGATTGAATGGGCGGCTGAACTTCCGGCTTTATTTCCGGAGCGGGCGCCGGGGTGGGTGTGGCAGCAACCGCTTCCGCGGGCGGCGCTTCAACACGTGCGGCAGCGGCAGTTTTGGCCGGACGTTCAAAACTGAAAGTCCAGGTCAGAGCAATCCTGGTATCCGCGCTCTCGTCCGAACTCTGAGGCTTGCGATAGCCGTAATCCGCTTCCAGGCGCAGTTGATGCTGCTGGTAGGTATATTCACAGGCGGCGTTGAGTCCGTGCGTCAGATTGTCCACCAGGCCGGTCTGCCGGTCCTGATTCAGGTGCCGATAGCTCAGATTGAAGCTTAAGGGCCCCCGGCTCAGGTAGGACGCAAAATTCAAACCCAGATCGTCGGAGTCCTGCCCGGTTTGACGAAGAATACTGTAAACGACTCCGGCGTTGACCCGTCCTGAAAAACCGGCCAGAGTTAATCCATGGCCCAGATCAAAACCGTATTGCTGATTCCGGTTGTCGGCCGCGATGCCATAAACCACATGCGTGTCCTGAATGCTGGCGGTCAGCCTGGATGTCCATCCCCAGGGAAGAGGGTTGCTCAAATTGGCGTTGACGGCATGAATGATGGTTTTGCTCGGGTCTGATTCCGCCTGCTGACGATACGCGTCCAGACCGGCATTGATGCCCTTGACCCAGGGATTGGGGATTGCGCCGCTTGCTCCAAGGCCGCAGACGTAAGTGTCCGTGGTGATGGCCGAGCCCATGCCATCCCGGTAATATTGTCCCCGGCCGTTGATGGAATAACCAAGCGGGGATTGCCAGCCGGCGCGGGCGTCAATGGTGCGCCGTCCGGCGCTGACCACACCGCCTCTTGGTATATAGGCCTTGTCATATTCTTCGTACCGGAGGCTATAGTTCAGGGGCAGTTTCCCCCGTCCCTGCAATTGGGCAAATGCGCCCAATCCTTCATCCTTGAAAGATGCGCCGTTTAAGGCGTTGTCTCCCCGCAGATAATTCAGCTCGGCATCCAGAGCTAACTGCTGGCTCAGGAAATTGAAATGATGGTTTACCGCCAGTCCCGTCACATATTGCCGCAAATCGGGAATGCCGGATTGTTCGGCCTGGTCGTTGTAAACAAAGTTTAAGGATGCCTTTGTCTTGTTCCAGTTCATCAGCCAGGAGGCGCCGCCAAAAAGGTTATCGGCCAGACGTCTGTCAAAAAAATCCCGTGACACACCTCCTCCGTGCAGGAGCAGCGAATTCTGCGCCCCCAGGAATACTCCGGGTTGCAGCTCCGCCTGTATTCCTTTCATCGACTTCTGAAGCACGCGGGGGGTTTGAAAGCCGTGGAAATCGCCAAGATCCAGACGGTAGGGAAGAGCAGCTTCTCCGTTTTCCTGATTGATGTTGAAGCGTTCCAGGCTGACGCCATATTGCCGGGAGCGGTAAGGAGAACCGCTGACCGTGCCGGATGCGTATCCCTTGATGACGTTGTAGGGATTCTGACGATTCTGAAACTGAATATTCAGGTCGTTGTATGGCCGCCAGCCTTCCTGAAGGTAGGCGCCATCCGGTCCGTGAGAATTGTAGTAGTCCAGGTGCATGCTGTTTTGTCCGGAAATGGACCAGCCGGGAAAAATCGACGGGAAATTTTCGCCTGCGGCATATCCTGCCCAGGGAGACAGGAACAGGAAAAGGACGGCGCCCCAAAGCAGGCACACAAAAAATCTACCCATGGCAACGGATGTTTTAATCAATTTTTTCAATGACCTCCATCACCATTTCATTGGTTCCCGGCGCGGAAATAAACCCGTTTTTCGGATCGTTAAACTCCGCTCTGGTTTCCAGAATGACCGATACATTGCTTACCCGCAAGTGGCCCCCCTGTGGATCGGGAACAATCGCCTGATTCAAAATGGAAGCGCTGTGGCTGTTCAGAACTTTCAAACGCGCGTCCTTGGCCGTCTCCGTCTTCATCGCGTCGTTTAAACGGGACCGGTCGTAAAAGTTATCGGACAGCATTTTTTCAAATTCCGGACTATTCCAGGTTCCGGAAATTTGCTCTGCTGTGCGGGAAAGAGTTCCCGCTGCCAGCGGCTTTGCCGGTTCCACCAATGTAGCGCCCGGGGGAAGCTGATGCAGGATTGCCGCTTTGGTGCGAATGGGAGACCACTGGCGCATTTCCTG
>CAZBGE010000199.1:0-2814 GCA_964491435.1 uncultured Smithella sp. | reverse complement strand
TGAATCAACGATTGAACCCGAATATCGCACAGGCGCAAACTTGAAAGCGGATATTCTGGAAACTCTATTGTTTATTGCCGGGAAGTTGGTTGATACAGCAAAGAATGAAAAGTGCCTGGCGATTGTTGGAATATGAAAACGGTTTAATCAATTAACGATCAAGAATATGCCATACTTTTCCTATCAGAAGAGCAGTAAACAGAAAACAGAATTTAAGGTAAAAGACAAGATGGAGATGCAAGGAGATGAATAAGTTATATGATCCGAACTTTCACATCGACATAAAAACAAGGCACAAAGCTTGTCAACACAGCATGTTTGTATTTAATCGGGCGCGACTGGTTGCTCGTGAAGTCGATTCCGAATCTCCAAATTCAATGATTGCGTGCAGGATGGCAAACCGCCTTCATCTGGTTTACGTTCGGGTTACTTTTGATGACGAACAGGAGAATGGAGCAGGTCCACTGCCTGGCATATTGATCGCAAAAGCTAAGGAAATGGATGCTGAACCGCATGTCGTCAGGGTTCATTATAAAGATGCTGGTACTGGTCGTTTCATTAATTATTTTGGATACGACGAATTAGAGAGGGTGTTCAAGAACGGCGACCATTGGCGAAGAAGATTAATTGGAAAACGCAAAGCTAAGGATTATCTGGCGCTTGCCAATGGCCGATTATCAAAAATTGAACTGAAGGTTTGTTGTTGTAAAACTAAAAGGTTATCACAGGAAGAAGAATATTTGGATAATATTCTTAGTAGTGCCGACACTGAAGAGGCAAGCAAAGTACAGAAGAATAACTATCCGGGTGAAGTCTTTCTTGAATTGCGTGTTGACACCTTTACCAGTGAATTTGAAAAACGACCGATAAGTATTACGGCGCTCACTGAATCGTCTATTGATAGTGATGAATTTTACATTTACACATGTACCTGTGGAGTTCCGGAGTGCGCAAATATTGAGCATGGCGTGGAGGTTGTTCACGAAGATGGTCTTGTCGTGTGGCGAGATAGAGATGCCTATTCCGCTGATTCCGCCACCTGATTCCGATTTAAGTCGCCACCCCATTCCGAAGGATGTCGCCACCCTGTTCCGGATCAAGTCGCCACCCCTTGGGTCGGAGCGAAGCGACGCTGGTTTTTAGTTGTTTGTCATAACTTATCCTTCGATGTCAAGTCGGCATATTTTTTCCGCAGAGATCCTCCTTTCAAATTTATTTTGTGTGCATTGTGTACCAGGCGGTCCAGGATAGCATCAGCAACCGTCGGGTCGCCGATCTGTTCATGCCAATGTTCTACGGGCAGTTGACTGGTGACAATAGTAGAACCATGACAGTGCCGTTCTTCGATAACCTCCAAAAGGTCACGTCGTTCCGGATCGGTCATGGGAGCAAGTCCCAAGTCGTCAATCACCAGGACATGGGCCTTGGACAGTTGAGATATTGTTTTTCCATAGCTGCCGTCACCCCTGGCCAGAGCCATTTGGTAAGAGAACTTCGGAGCCCGGATGTACAGAGCGCGATAACCTTCGCGGCATGCTTTGTTTGTCAGGGCGCAGGCAAGATAAGTTTTTCCCACGCCGGTGGGACCGCTGATAATGACATTTTGATGCCGTTTGATCCAATCACAAGAGACGAGCTTCATCATAACGGATTGATCAAGCCCCCGCGGTGCTTTGAAGTCGATATCCTCGACACAGGCATTTAGCTTAAGACGGGCATTTTTTAGATAACGGGCCATCCGGCAATCTTCCTTCCAGGTCCATTGACTTTCGACGATAAGACCAAAACGATCGGCAAAAGAAAGCCGATCCATATCTGGTTGTTTGAGCTGATCGGAGAAAGCCTGGGCCATCCCCGCCAGCTTCATGGTATGGAGTTTATCGATTGTTTGCTGGTTAAGCATGATACACCTCCCCCGTCAGATAATAATCTTTTCCACGAAGATTCTCATGAAGGATCGGCTTTTCCAGAGTGGCGGGCACAGGTAAATCCTGGGTGTCCAGTTTACTTTTGAGGATCGATTCGACACTTTTATAACTGTATGCTTTGATGATCAGAGCACGGGCGCAGGCAGCCTCCAGACGTTCGGGCGAAAACTTTTTGGCCAGTCTCATGATGCCCAGGCAGGAGCGGAAGCCTTGTTCGGGATGGTTTCTGTTCTCCATGATACAGGTGACCAGGGCCTGGGTTTGAGGGCCATTCTGCCCGGCCCAGTGAACGATCCGGGACGGCGTCCATTCCAGATACTTTTGATGGGATTTAGGCATGTGCTCCGGGAGGGTGGTATGGCTTCCCCGGTGCATACTTCTGGCATGAACGGCAATCCGTTTGTTCTTGAACAGGATTTCAACGATGTTTTGGGTGATCCGGACTTCCACTTGTTCTTTGACCAGCTGATAAGGGACACTGTAGTAATGGCCGTCCACATCAATATGATAGTCGATATTTACCCGCGCTTTCTTCCATTTTGCATATTCATAAGGGGTGGCGGGCAGCGGTTTTGACGCCGGCCGGTCGATGGTTTCAAATAAGGTCTTTCTTGTGGCGTCCATCTTTTGAAACTTGCGATTGTTCAGTTCGTCAAGCTTTTCGGTAATGGCCGTATTCAGTTCCGTGATACTGAAAAAGGTATGATTGCGCAGCGCTGCCAGAATCGACCGCTCCGCAATCAGCACACAGGATTCCACTTTGGCCTTGTCTTTTGGTTTGGCTACTCTTGCCGGTATCACAACCGCTCCATAATGACCAGCCATCTCCTGATAGGTGGGGTTGATGTCGGGTTCATAACGGGATGCCTTGCTGACGGCTGATTTT
>CAZBGE010000198.1:0-2817 GCA_964491435.1 uncultured Smithella sp. | reverse complement strand
GTAATCAGTGAGCCGCTTTTTTCTCCGGCTTCGACAATCACAACACCGTAAGAGATTCCGCTGATGATGCGGTTGCGCGCCGGGAAATGATAGGAAAGAGGTTGCGCGCCGGGAGGATATTCCGAGATTACCGCACCGTTTTGTGCAATGTCTTGAAAAATTTTTTTATTTTCCGGCGGATAAATTACATCCAAGCCGCTGCCCAAAACGGCGATGGTTTGCCCCTGCGCGGCCAGTGCGCCGCGGTGGGCGTAATAATCAATCCCCCGCGCCATGCCGCTGACAATGGTGACGCCTTTCAAGGCAAGTTCCCGGCTGAGCCTTTCTGTTGTATATTTGCCATATGTGCTGGCGCGCCTGGAACCGACAATGGCTATGGGGATGTTTTCTTTTTCTAGCTGCCCCAGAACATAGAGAAAAGCGGGGCGGTCAAAAATATTCAGAAGATTGCATGGGTAATCCTCATCAAGATAAGTAACTATTTTTATACCGGATTTGTTTAAATGATCCAGTTGACGAAGAATCTTGTCCCAGCTCTTGAAGGAAACAATTTCTAACGCGCTTTTTTTATGGATTCCGGGAATTGCGGTCAGATCGTGCAAGGTTGCCGAAAAAGCAGCATCGGCGGAACCGAAATGTTCCAAAAGAGGTTGAAACGATGCATTGCCGATTCCATCAATGGACTTTAAGGCCATCCAGTATTTCAAATTTTCATCATTCATAACAGTAATGTGACAGGATACCGGATTTGATTCCTGTTTTCTTTAGAGGATGCCTTGGAAACTACGCGGAAGCTTCCTTTCTGTCAAGTGTTTTAAAATTATTGCGTAAAATCTATCTTTGCGCTATGAAGTTCAGCATTCATCAAGAGGGAACCATGTTTAAGAAAATTATTTATATTATCTCAATAGTTGTGCCTTTAAATTTTTTATTGTGCAGCGTCAATGAGTCGTTTGGCGCGGATTATAAAACAAGCATACCATCTTCCGTGCGGGCGGCGAATTCAGTTAGCGTAAATATGGATGAAACGCGTCCTGTTCTTGTGGTGACGCCCAGGGAAATTGATTTGGGAACCATTGAACCGGATGAAACCGCTTCAGGAGTGTTTAATTTAAAAAATGTTGCGCCGGGCATGATGTCCTGGTCAACCTCCTGTCCGGAAGGTTGGGAGGGAGCTGCCGCTAAAACGCTTCACGGTTCCGTATCCAGCGAACCGGAGCATCTGCGATTGGAGTTGAAAGTTGCCGAAAATATTGAAAATCTTTTAGGTGATAAATCAAGAATTCC
The DNA here is from genome assembly GCA_964491435.1 of uncultured Smithella sp. Taxonomy (GTDB): domain Bacteria; phylum Desulfobacterota; class Syntrophia; order Syntrophales; family Smithellaceae; genus UBA8904. Next base: position 1,530 of record CAZBGE010000198.1, on the reverse strand, counting down.
CGCCTATCGGACCAGCATGAGACTGGAGGCGGGAGGTAAAGAACTCATCTGTTACAGAATTTTAAAAGCGGGCGGGTATAGAATGCCCATCCGGTTGATGTCTGTCGGAGGCCAAAGAAACATTTTTGTGAATTTCCGGATTCACGCGCAGCAAGGGGGGCCATCTATTAATTTAAATCCACAACGGCTGGATTTGGGCGTTCAGCCGTCTGGTAAAATTATATCCAAGAGAATAGAACTGACCAATAAAGGCAGGGCAATGTTGAAATGGTCAGTCGTTCCCCGAAAAGAAACATCTGCCGATTTGCCGGAGGCTTTACAAAAAGCAAGGTACTTTTCTTTTCATGCTGACGAACTGCTGGAACCAGGCAAATACGTCATTCCCGAACATCTGAAAGACGACTTGGAATTAATAGGAAAATGGTCGGAAAAAAATGGATACCCAGTCAGCAAGGGCGCTACCGCTTCATTAAAATTCCGTTTTCAAGGAAAAGGCGTCAGTTTTTTTCTGCAATCCCATTCGAAAGACGGCCATTGCTCGGTTTATCTTGATGAAGAAATGATCAACCTGCCGGATGTCCTCTCCGGCCAATGGGAAAAAAAAGAATTGCTGATTGCCGAAGGACTGGCGGATGGTTTGCATGCTGTCACGATTGTTGCCAGAGACGGCAGTCTGGAAATTGAGGGAGTCAAGGTATTCGGTAAGGAAATCATGCGCGGTCCCAAGGGTTGGCTCACGGTCTTTCCCAATTCCGGCACTACCATAACGGAAACGGATTATCTTAATGTCAAAGCGGATATGTCCAATCTGGCGCCCGGCTATTACAGCGATGAAATTGTATTCAAATCAAATACCGGAGAAGAAAAAGCTGAAGTATTTGTGGAGGTGATTCACGATTCCGGTCATAAAATCATCGACGTTTACTTATATTCAAAAGACGTCGACTATCTTTTCACCGTGGATCCACAGGCTGAAGCGCAAAGATTGATTCAGAATGGTTATTCTAAAGAAGGGATCGCCTTTCGGCTTTTTGCGCCTGAAACTCCTGGGACGAAGAGTTTTTACCGCTGGTACAATCCCGTCAAAAAAGATCATTATTACCATTATGATCGATCTGGTGGAGGAAAATCCTTGAGAGGCTATGTTTACGAAGGGATGCTGGGCAATATTGCAACATCTCGCCTGACCAACACACGGGAATTATATCGCTGGTTCAATCCGTCAACAGGCAGGCATTATTATTCCACGCATACAACCATTTCGAAACGGGGATACCGCTTTGACGGTATCGCCGGATACGTCAGGTAAAATAAAAGTTTCAGGATTTGACCTTGACAAAAATATGAAGAGAGGATATTACGCTGACTCTTTTTGGTGCAGGATTAATTATGCGCCTGTAGCTCAGCTGGATAGAGCAACGGACTTCTAATCCGTGGGCCGAGAGTTCGAATCCCTCCAGGCGCACCAAGGCGATAATGGTGGGTGTAGCTCAATTGGTCAGAGTGCCGGGTTGTGGCCCCGGAGGCTGA
>CAZBGE010000197.1:0-2854 GCA_964491435.1 uncultured Smithella sp. | reverse complement strand
ATGACGCCGCCGCTTCCGTCCGCGAACTTCTGCGGCGCTGACTCCTGCAAAGAGCCGCCAGATCCATGCTCATTAAATCCGCCTTGCTATCGGCATCATTCCTTGACAAGTTATGGGCATATGCTTATAATATCGCCAAAGGAGAGAAAAAACCCATGCCCCGGCCCAAATGCTGCCGTAATATTTGCGGAATACCAGACAAAAATTATTTCAAGCCGCGTGGCATCCCCGTGGTGGAACTTGAAGAAATCGTTTTGCATCTCGATGAATTTGAAGCGATTCGGCTGGCCGATTACGAAGAGCTTTATCAGGAAGAAGCGGCCTCAAGGATGAATATCTCCCGCCAGACCTTCGGCAGGGTTATTGGAACGGCTCACAAAAAAATTGCGGATGTGCTGATCCACGGCAAGGCGCTCAGGATTGAAGGCGGGGAAGTAAATTTAACCAAAACAAAAACCGGCGGTTCCGGCCGAGATCAACAATAATTAAAGGAGAAAATCATGAAAATCGCGTTGCCATCTTATCAAAACCAGGTTGATGAACATTTTGGACACTGTGAATATTTTACGGTTTTCACCGTTGACGAACGCAACAGGATCATTTCACAGGAAACCATCACACCGCCTCAAGGATGCGGCTGTAAATCCAACATCGCCCAAACGCTGGCCGGGATGGGTGTAAAGTTGATGCTGGCCGGAAACATGGGACAAGGCGCGGTCAACATTCTGGGAATGAACGGCATCCAGGTGCTGCGCGGCTGCTCCGGCGACGTGAAAGATGTTGTGGAAAACTGGCTTGCGGGCGCAGTAAAAGACTCCGGCCTGTCCTGCGCGGCCCATGAGCATGGATGCCATGAACATTAGCTGAGGTCTGGATATGGGCGCCGGGAAATTACGCTCGTCTGAATTGATCAGCAATCCGGACGGGCAGAATATTATCCTTGATTCCATCGCGGACGGCGTGTTCACGGTGGATCATGACTGGCGCATCACATCTTTCAACCGGGCGGCGGAAAAGATCACCGGCGTAGCGCACGATGAAGCCATCGGCCAATTGTGCAAAGACGTTTTAAAAGCGGACACCTGCGAGAGAAGCTGCTGTCTGCGGGCCACCATGAAAAACGGCGAGCCAATCGTCAATAAAAAAGTTTACATTATTGACGCGCAGGGCCGGCGCCTTCCCATCAGCATTTCGACGGCGCTTTTGCATAACGTCAAAGGAAAACTTCTGGGAGCAGTGGAAACCTTTCGCGATATCAGCGTTGAAGAGGATTTGCGCAAAGCCATCCGCGCGAAATACTCCTTTGCGGACATCATTTCCAAAAATCACCGGATGCTTCGCCTTTTCGACATTCTGCCGGACATTGCCGAAAGCGCCAGCACCGTGCTCATCGAAGGCGAAAGCGGCACGGGGAAGGAACTGGTTGCCCGGGCCATTCATAACCTGAGCGCCAGAAAACGCCAGCCGTTTATCGCCATCAATTGCAGCGCGCTGCCGGACACGCTTCTGGAATCAGAACTCTTTGGTTACAAGGCAGGAGCGTTCACCGACGCCAGGAAGGATAAGCCCGGCCGGTTTAAACTGGCAGAAAACGGCACGCTGTTTCTCGATGAAATCGGCGACATCACGCCAGCCATGCAGGTGAAACTCTTGCGCGTCGTGCAGGAAAAAACTTACGAGCCGTTGGGAGCGACGAGAAGCGTCGAGCACAACGTCCGCCTGATTGCGGCCACCAATAAGAATCTGGAAAACCTGGTCCGGGAGGGCCGTTTCCGCGAAGACCTTTTCTACCGGATCAATGTTTTTAAAGTCAGCCTGCCGCCGCTTCGGGAGCGGATGGAAGATATTCCCCTGCTTGCGGAGCACTTCATTGCCAGCTTCAGCACTCTGCAAAAAAAAGACATCACCGGCTTAAGCAACGAAGCGATGACGATCCTGATGGCGCATACCTATCCGGGCAATATTCGCGAGCTGGCTAATATGATTGAACGGGCTTTCATTTTGTGCAAAGGCGGCCTGATCGAAGCGAAACATCTGCCGGAATCTCTGATTGCGAATTCCGCGAGTCAGGATGATGCGGTATCTTTGCGTGAAGCGGCTTCGGCCTGTCTGATGTCCGCGCTTAAGCAAAACAACTGGAACCGCCTGAAAACCGCCAGGCAACTGGGCATGCATAAAAGCACCCTTTACCGCAAGATCAAATCTCTGCGCCTTTCCGTTCCGAAGTAATCCACTTGAGATGAATGCAGTAATGCGACCATGTCGCAGTCAGAAGTCGCATTACTGCGACTAACGGAAGCATTCAGCGGAAGCATGTTAATCCTATCTATCTAATTTAACTGTGCTATTCTTTAGATCTGTATCTGGCATTCTTCATGCACAAGCATCTTACGAAACACCCGTGAACGAACCGTTCACTGAACCGGAAAAGAGGACTTATGAGAATCGCCCTGTCGGTATGGAAAGATTACATCTCCACGGTTTTTGATGCGGCGGATCAGCTGATGGTGGTGGAAAAAGAAGACGAGGGCTCTCTTAAACGCTCGACTGCCCGGCTTAATTCCGCCGACGGAGCATCACGCGCCATGCAGCTTAAGGATATGAAAATTGACGTGCTGATTTGCGGCGCGATTTCCCGTTCACAGGAAGCGGTAATTGCGGCATCCGGAATTACCGTTCACCCGTTTATACGCGGCTCCGTGCGTGAAATTATAGACGCGTACGAAAGCGGCCAATTACATACGGCGGCCTTTGCGCTGCCTGGCTGTCGCGGACGGTGCCTCGGCGCGGGACAAGTAAGACAGCGCGGTAAAGGGTGCCCTTGGAAATAAACGGGTTTTTTGAAAAATGAAAA
>CAZBGE010000196.1:0-2860 GCA_964491435.1 uncultured Smithella sp. | reverse complement strand
ATCGATGCCACTTCCAGCCTTTTGTCATGTCCGGCAAAGTGCGCCGCATACAGATCCATGTGATCGGTATCCAGATAATAGGTTGCGTCAAAAACCGTATCTCCTGTACGGATTTCCGCAATCAGCCCGCATTGAGCGGCAAACCGGTCATACCAGGCTCTCTTCCTGATTTTGAGCGCCGCCGGGCAGGCAATGTTCAACTGGATTCTCAGGGAAGACGGCTGGTTTTTGGAACCGGGAAGATAGCGGCAAGAAAAAGAATGACCTGCGTGCTGACCTTCCAGAATATCTCCCACGGCAAAATTCTTCCGGACGACTTTGCCGTGAACTCTTTTGGCCATATCTTCAAAAGATTGGCGAATCCGGCGATTTTTCCTGAAGAAGTAGATAAGCACACCCGCCACCACGGTCACGCCCACCGTGATCATAAAAAAAATCAAATAAATCAGAGGATTGCTGGATTCCGTCATTTAAATTATCCCTTGTCTGGCGCGCCGGAAACCGCGTTTTGCGCTTGTTTTTCTGCCCGATGTAGCGCCGACATTAGGAAACATTTTTTTATCTGTCAAGCCAATCCTTGACCGTTAACCCAGTTCAAAACTGGTCACGCCGAAGATGTTCTCCAGGGGTGCTACGGGAGCAGCGCCGGAATAATTTTTCGGCAATGTCACCATCGGCGTGTGACGCAGATCGTTCAGTGGCTTTTTCCGGAATCAACACGCTTTCATTATAAAGGCCGTCTTCCAGGCGAAAATGAGCGCCATGGAGTTGCTGGAAGTTTCCTCGCCTTTCAAATGTTAAATAATCCGGATTTTTAACGGGAACTTGAAAAAATCATCATGACAACCGCAAAGCGATTTCTTATAATGATATGGATTTTCATGAAAGGTTTTTGAAGATGAATGCCTTCAGAGAAAGAATGATCAACTTTATCTACAAGACGGTCACAGGCGCCAAAAGAAAGCGTTCCCTTCTGACGCCGCTGTTTGCTTCGTTTTTTTTCTGTATCGTTTTATCGTTGATCATCGTCTCTTTTTATCTTGACCGGTTTTTCGGATTGCCCGAATTTCTGCCCCCGTCTCTGGAGATCGTCATTTCCCTGCCCTTTCTGATCATAGGCGCTGGGATGTGGCTTTGGTCGGCGGGAAGATTTTTTAAGACCCGGGGCACGCCTGTGCCGGTGAATCCTCCGCCCAGGCTGGTGACTGACGGACTTTACGCGTACACCAGAAATCCGATGATGACGGGCCTTTTTATGGTCATGGCCGGAATCGGCATTTTCTCCGGTTCGGTCACGCTCACCTTCATCATGACGCCGTTGTTTGTCATTATGAGCATTGTGGAATTTAAATTAATCGAGGAACCGGAATTGGAAAAACGTTTCGGGGGGGAATACACCGCGTACAAGGAAAAAACGCCGATCATTATTCCCCGCATTTGCAAGAAATAAACAAGTGTTGTTAAAATATTTGAGACGTTTCTTTTACCTGAATGAAACAGACCCATGCCTGAAGAAGGAGGCGCAGTGATGAAGAAAACCGGGCAAAAGACCCGGCGGGCATGGCGGCATGCACGGCCGCTGATATGTTCCGCGCCGCTCATCAATTAAGAATAGGACCAACCATCGTGCGCCGGTATGACGTTCGTGATTTGAAAGAAAATGAATAATGTAATTTTCATCGGACTAGTCAGTTTCTTTGCGGATTTAAGCACGGAAATGGTTTATCCTTTAATTCCGCTTTATCTGACAACGGTGTTCGGAGCGACCCCGGCCCTGATTGGCGTGATTGAAGGCATTGCGGAAAGTCTGGCCAGCCTGCTGAAGGTCTTCAGCGGTTACATTACGGACAAATACCGGAAGAAAAAACCCGTTGCCTTCGTCGGCTACGCGGCCGGTCTGGTGTACAAACTGATGCTGATCGTTGCCGGTTCCTGGCTGGGCATCCTGGCCGCCAGAATGATCGACCGTTTCGGCAAGGGCATTCGGACGGCGCCCCGCGATGTGCTCGTGAGCGAAAGCTGCGGCGCGGATAAGCTGGGACATTCGTTCGGCATCCACAAGGCGCTGGATATGGCCGGGTCCGCCGCGGGAATACTGATCGCTTTCTTGTTGATGACGGCCTGGAAGGGGGAATATGCCTACCAACAACTTTTCCTGCTGGCTTGCATTCCGGCCATGGCGTCGCTTTTCATGTTTGTCTTTATCCGGGAGACCGGGGAGCCGTGCGAAGTTCATGAGCCGCTTCATATGCTTGAAGGGTTTAAGCATCTTGACGGGCGGCTCAAGCTTTATCTGGCGGTTGTTTTCCTGTTTACGCTCGGAAACTCGTCCAATGCCTTCCTGTTGCTCAAGGCCGGAGACGCGGGCTTTGATGCCGCATCGGTCGTGCTGCTTTACTTTTTATACAACATCGTGTCGTCGGTGTTTGCCATTCCATTCGGGAAAAGGTCGGATCGCATCGGACGGAAGCGCTTGCTGGTTGCGGGCTACTTTACTTTCGCGGCGGCCTATGCCGGATTTGCCTGGGCGCCGGATAAGATGATCATTATTGCCGCGTTTGCGCTGTACGGAATATTTACCGCGATGACGGCGGGCGTGGAGCGAGCGTTTGTTGCAGAAATCGCGCCGAAGGAATTGAAGGGAACCCTGCTCGGTCTTCATTCGGCAATTGTGGGCGTGGCGCTTCTTCCGGCAAGCGTGATCGCCGGATTGCTCTGGAACGCCTTTGGTTCCGTCGCGCCCTTCGCTTTCGGCGCCGGTCTGTCATTGGCATCAGCCCTCATTCTCGTCTTGGGATTGCCGCAACGGGTAAATAATTGATTGATAAGGGGAGAACAAATTCATCATGTTCTGGCGGGC
>CAZBGE010000195.1:0-2889 GCA_964491435.1 uncultured Smithella sp. | reverse complement strand
CGGCGCCGTTGATAAAGACCTGAGCCGGACCATGCGGAACTTTGAGAGCCAGTTTCACTCATTAAGCTCCGGCATCGGCAATGTCACTGAGCCCCTGGCAAAAGCCGCCGACGCGATTATGAAGCTGGATGCGGCGCTGGCCGCCCTGGTGATCGGCGGCATGGCCCTCGCCATCAAGGAAAGCTCAAATTTCAATCAGGGATTCGCCCTCATATCCACATCCGTGGACGCCACCGGAAAGGATCTGGGACGTTACCGCGAGGACATCCTCAACTACGCCACAGCATCAACGAAATCCATTGCCGACATTAACGCCGCCCTCTACACGGCGGCGCAAGCCGGCATCAAGTGGGGCGATTCGCTGGACTTCATGCGGGCCTCCGAACAACTGGCCGTCGCCAACAGCGCCAACCTCAACACCACGGTGGATCTGCTGACCGGCACGATGAACGCCTACGGCTACACGATCAAGGACGTTGGACATTTAAACGATGTCTTTTTTACGTCCACGTTGATCGGCAAGCAGACGATTGATTCTCTTGGGCAGTCTATGGGCCAGGTGGTCGGCATTGCAGCAAATTTCGGCGTATCTTTTGAGGAATTGAGCGCCGCGATCTCTACTTTGACGGCAAAAGGCATGGAAACATCTGAGGCCATCACCGCCGTAAAAGGCGTAATCACCACGATTGTGTCACCGTCACAGGAAGCGGCAAAAGCGGCAAAAGAACTGGGATTGAACTTTTCAGCATCAGAAATGAAAGCAAAAGGGCTGACCGGAATGCTGGAAGCCGTCATGAAGGCCACCGGCGGCAACACCGACACCATGGCGAAACTCTTTAATGAAGTGCGCGCCTTAAACGGCGTCATGCAGCTCACCGGTGACGGCATGGAGTTTTTCGGCAAAGCTGTTGACCAGATCAACCATTCCGCCGGATCCGCCGAAGGCGCATATAAAAAGATGGCCGTCACCTTTGAAAATCAATCGCAGATGGTCGCCAACACGGCCAAGGTGTTGATGGTGGACGTGGGCACAAAGCTGGAAACGGCGGGCGCGGACATCGCCGGGTCATTCGGCAACCTGCTGAAGGGGATCAAGGTCGGCGTTGATCAGGGCGCGTTCAATCCTCTGTTTGACGTTCTTTCTGAAGCATCGGTCAAACTCTCCTCCTGGCTGTCCGGCGTTGCCAGAGCCCTGCCGGACGCCATGAAGGGGATTGATTTCAGCAAACTCATTGAGGCGCTGAAGGATTTGGGATCTGCCTTTGGCGAATATTTCGGCAGTCTGGATTTGACCAACGTCGAAGACCTGCATGAGTTCATCCAGGGCTTGATTGACGGCATCGCCGGTTTAATCCGCGTGACGGAAGGCATGGTGGACGGGTTCAGGCCCTTCTTTACCGCCATATCTGATTTCCTCGTTTCCGTCGCCCAGTCCGACACGGAATCGCAGAAAATGACCGGGACCATCCTGGCGCTGGCAAAGGTTGTTGAAAGCACCGGCCTGGCGTTTGCCGTAGCTGTCAAAGCCATTGACGAATACGGCATGAGCGTCTCCGGAGCGTTCAACATCATTGCGGGCGGCGCGCAAATCATGTGGAACGGCCTGCAACTTCTGGCTAACGCCATTCAGGCTCTGTTTGTGATTCTGGAAGGAGCGTTTCTAAAGTTTATTGACAATCTGAGTTTCGGTCTGCTGGGAAAATATAACGAAACCTTCCGCACAATGGTTGACACCGTCGAACAGTCCGGGAAGAACATTTCCAAAGCGATGATGGAAAACGGCGAAGACGCAGGGCGCGGCCTCGATAAGATGATCGAAGGCTTTAAATCATTGGGCGAACAGTCCGGGAAGACCGGGCGGGAGGTCGCCAGGGTCGAGGAAGAAATCGGCAAGATACCCGGGAAAAAAGAGACTGCCTGGTCATTTACAGGCGCGGACAAAATCAAGCAGGAAATCATCGAAATCGGCAACAAGGCCGTAGAGGCAGGGAAGAAGGCGGAAAGCGGCCTGACGGAAAAACTTGATCAAGCCATCCCGAAAGAAAAAAGCATTGATGTCAAAATCAATGACGAAAAGCTGAAAGAACAGTCAAAAATCATCTCCACGGCTATCGAATGGAAGGCAAAGGTGGACATTGCCGATGCGGAAGCGTCGGCCAAGGTCCTGGTTGCCGCGTTCGGGTCTGTCAATACCGGCATCACCTCCACGGGATCGCTGCTCTCCGGTCTGTTCAGCAACCTGGAAAAGGCCAGTTCCTGGAACCGGGACATTATCGAAGACCAGATTGACATGGAAAACGAGCGCCGGACCAAGGAATTTGACGCGCAGCAGAAATTGATTGAGCAACAGATGCAGCTCAATGAACTGAAGCTCAAGAGGTATCAGCAGGGCGCGTCCGCCATCTCCATCAGCGCCGAGGGATTGCAGCCGCACCTGGAAATGATCCTGTGGGAGATACTGGAAAAGATACAGATCCGCGCCAACGAGAGCGGCGCGGAATTTTTACTGGGGATATAACAGTGAGCGCAAACCATAACTACGCCATCGGCCTTGCTTCGTATGCCTATGATGTGGACGGCGACATCATGATCGCGCCCCTGTATGAAGACACCTCCATCAGGGGCATGGAACGCCGCCTGTCGAGGATTAAAACGCTGGATGGTTCGTGTGTCATCAACGACGGAGGCATCACAGCAGGGGACAGGTCTTTTACCGTTGTGTGCCAATCGGACAGCGGCATCTGGACTGCGCTGCGCAACATGGCCGCCGGGTCGTGGATCACCGTTTCGACCGACGAAGCCTGTTTTCTGGCAAAACTGGAGCGCCTAAGCGAGCAAAACGGAAAGATTACCTGCGATATTATGATTAAAAGCGATTTAACAATTTAA
>CAZBGE010000194.1:0-3016 GCA_964491435.1 uncultured Smithella sp. | reverse complement strand
ACCGGGCTATCATCGGCTCCAATGAAAAATTGAAAAATGCGGTTCAGTGGACGCCAAAACATTCACTCGAAAAAACTCTTCACGAAATGATTAAATACTGGCAAGAACAACTAAAATGACGCTATCGTTACCGTCGGGCATTGACACGCACCGGCCATCCTGACTCCAGCCATCCGAACTTTGCCCAAGAGGTAAAAATTGATGACAAGAGGTATGCAATGAAAGTTTTAATTACCGGCATCACCGGCATGATTGGCGCCCACGTCGCCGAAGCAACGCGTTTACGTGGTTATGAAACGTATGGATTAGCAAGATTCTCCGCTGCTTCACGCCTTGCCGCCCTGCCCGACCCCCGAATTTTCCGTTGTGATATTCTAGACCGCGATATGCTGGAAAATGTCTATGAACAAGTAAAACCCGACCTGGTGTTCCATCTGGCAGCCCAAGCCTATAATGGGACATCCTGGGATATGGAAGAAACGACGCATCGCGCTAATTATCTTGGAACGCTCAATATCCTGAAGGCCACCCGTAAATATGCGCCGCAGGCGAAACTGCTGCTCGCCTGCAGCAGCGCTTCCTACGGAAACGTCACTTCCCGCGATATCCCTCTGAAGGAGGAGTGTCCGCTTAAGCCAATCACTCCTTACGGAGTAAGCAAGGCCGCCACAGAGGCTCTGGGCTATCAGTATTTCTCAAACTACAACATGCAAATTTATCTGCCACGGCTTTTCATCCACGTGGGCGCCGGACACCCCCCGGCAACGGCGATTCAGAATTTCGCCAGACAGCTGGCGCTGATCGCGAAAGGCAAAATCGAACCGGTCATAAAAGTTGGAAATCTGGAAACGGCCAGAGATTTCGTGGATGTGCGCGACGGCGTCAGGGCTCTCATGATTCTTCTCGATAAAGGACAGGCGGGAGTCCCCATCAACATTTGTACAGGCCAGGCTTTGAAAATTTCTGAAATTCTGAAAATGCTGATTGAAATATCAAAACTCAAAGTTGAGATTGTCAAGGATAAAGCCCTCTTTCGTCTCTCCGACGAACCTCTGCTGATTGGAGACAACACCCGGATGAAGACCCTCGGATGGACGCCGCAATATTCCATGACGGAAACACTGAGTGCGGTTTATCAGGATTGGTTGTCGCGCATATCATGATTCCTTTCAATTCCGTTTCAATTATTTTGCCGGTGCTCAATGAAATTCATTCTCTTCGTGAGACAGTGAACGTCATCGAATCCACGTGCAGCCCGAATGATATTCGCGAGTATATTATTGTGGTGTGCGAGCGAACAACAGTCGAAGCCCTCAAAACCTGCGAAGAGATCAGGATGCGCATTTCCCATAAATGTTCGATCCATTATCAAAAGCTCCCCTTTATCGGCGGCGCGGTTCGCGAGGCTTTCGACCTGGCCAGAGGATCTCATGTCGTCATGATGTCCTCCGATTTAGAAACAGATCCCGCCCTCATTCAAACCTTTATCAAATTATCCAAAGAACATCCGGACAGCATCATCACCGCTTCGCGCTGGGCCCGCGGGGGAACATTTGTCGGTTATCACCCGGTTAAGCTGGCGGCGAATTTCCTTTTCCAGAAAATATTTTCCCTCATGTACGGCACTGCGCTTTCCGATCTGACATATGCGTACCGCATCTTCCCAACCGCACTGGTCAGGCGGATCCGCTGGGAAGAGTTAAAACACCCCTTCTTTCTGGAAACCGTGCTGAAACCGCTTCGCCTGGGCGTTGAAGTGATAGAAATACCCGGAACTTGGAAAGCCAGAACAGAGGGCGAGTCTATCAATCCCTTCATGAATAATTTCGCCTATTTCAAACCGGCGTTCAGAACACGTTTTGCCAGAAAAGAACGGATCTTGAAATGAAAACATCGCTTGTCATCACCTCCATTTCTCCTCCCAACAAAGCCATGAATGAATTTGCACAGGGATGCCGGAAGCATGAATACCGGTTTGTCGTCATCGGAGACGCAGCCTCGCCGGAAAATTTTCATCTCGCCGGCTGTGAATTTTATTCTTTGGCAGCGCAGGAGAAAACCGGTTTTGAACTTGCAAAACTTTGCCCGCAAAGGCACTACGCCAGAAAAAATATTGGCTATCTGGTTTCGATGAGAGACGGAGCGGAAGTCATCATAGACACGGATGATGATAATTATCCAAAGCAGAACTTCTGGGAAGAAAGAACTTTGCCCCAGACGCTTCCAGTCGCCGAAAACATTGGTCATTGCAACGTTTACAGGTATTTTACAAAGGACAATATCTGGCCGCGGGGTCTGCCGCTCAATGCTGTCCGCCATCCTCTGCCGGAGATGAGCAGTTTTCCCACGGTCACGATGGATTGTCCCATTCAGCAGGGGCTTGCTGATGACAATCCCGATGTTGACGCTATTTATCGTCTTGTTCTTCCTCTTCCGGTAAAATTTGAGCCGGGAAAAAAAATCCTGCTGGGCAAAAATACCTGGTGTCCGTTCAACAGTCAGAATACCGCATGGTGGAAAGAGGTTTTTCCGCTTCTGTATCTTCCTGCCCATTGTTCCTTTCGCATGACGGACATCTGGAGAAGCTTTGTGGCCCAGCGAATTTGCTGGGAATACGGATACGGAATTCTTTTTCATTCGGCCACCGTTTATCAGGAGCGCAATGAGCATAATCTTATGCATAACTTCAAGGACGAAGTGACCGGATATTTGCATAATGAAACAATCTGCGAAACACTCGCCGCTCTGAAACTCCGGAAAGGCGACCTTTTCGACAATCTGAAAGTCTGTTATGAAGCTCTTGTAAAGCAAGAAATAATTGGGAAAAAGGAGTTGAGGCTTCTTGCAGCATGGGAAAAAGACTGTCTTTCAATGATCCCATCATCCTGAATCCATCATATTCCGGAACCAGGGCCAAACAATCATTTCAACTCAAATATTTTATTGACAGCAAATTCCATCTTCCCTACAGTAAACCTCCGTCAACCGGAATCCTATGAAAGGAAAGTTCTCATCA
>CAZBGE010000193.1:0-3035 GCA_964491435.1 uncultured Smithella sp. | reverse complement strand
AGGATGCCCACTGGCATAATGTCACACAATTCGGCAACACGGGCTGCGCCGGCGCACCGGTTGTCCTGAGTCAGCACTGGGAAGATCTCAAAGCCGGCGATTGCGTGGCCGTGGTCCTGGTGGGCGGCGGTCTGAGCTGGACCCACATGGTCCTGAACGTAAGCGAGAAAGGAAGCCAATGACTTATCAGGAATTTATGGAAAGAAGTACATTCAGTCAGGAGGAAATTCTGGCTGCGTCTTACGGACAACTGGTGGATGATCCGCCCGAACATTTCGACGGTCGTCCGCCCGCGCCGCCGTTTCTCATGGTTGACCGCATCACGTCCCTGACAACGGACGGCCGGCGCGGCACGATCACGGCAGAGCTGGATATCCGTCTGGACGCCTGGTATTTTCAGTGCCACATGCCGGGAGATCCCGTGCAGCCGGGCTGCCTCTCCGTGGACGCCGTCTGGCAGCTTCTGGGATTCTACTGCCTGTGGCGCGGAGCGCTTGGCGCTGGCCGCGCGCTGGGGAGCGGCGAAATCGCCTTTCAGGGTCAGATCCGCCCCTACAACAAGCTTGTCCGCTATGAAATCAACGTTAAACGCTACGCCCAGCTGAAAGAATCGGGCGCCGCCATTATCATCGGCGACGGCAATATCTTTGTGGACGATGAACTGATTGCCTGGGTCAAGGAAGCCCGGACGGGCATCTTCAAGGGGATTGTTTATCGGGACTACCCCAGGCGGTCGGTAAATTCCATGGGCGGCATTATCAGGAGGGATGTATGAGTGAAAAACCTGTCGCCATTGTCACGGGAGGCGCATCCGGCATCGGCGCCGCCTGCTGCCGCGCTTTGGCCGAACGGGGGTTTGAGGTCGGAATCCAGTACCGCAGCCGCAAGGATCAGGCTGAAGCGCTGCTGGCGGAAATCGGATCAGGCTCGCTTCTGCATGCCGACCTTGCCGATACGGATCAGGTTGAAAAACTGGTAAATGATATTAAGGACAAATGGGGACGTATTGATGTCCTGGTCAACAATGCCGGCCACTCCATCAATGCCGACATCATCACCATGAAACTAGAGCAGTTCGACGAACAGCGGGCGCTGATGCGCGGCGTCTGGTATCTGACCAAACGGATTCTGCGCCAGTTCATGATCCGCCGCAATCAGGGCCGGATTATCAATATCTCCAGCATCGTCGGCCACACGGGCAATATCGGCCAGATTCCCTACACGATGGAAAAAGCGGCGCTCGACGCCTTTACGAAATCCCTGGCGAAGGAGCTTGCCGGGAGGAACATTCTTGTAAACTCCGTCGCACCGGGATTTATCAATACGGAGATGACCCGTTCGCTTCCGGAAAACATCTGCGAATCGATCATTGCCCAGATTCCCCAGGGGCGCATGGGCAGACCGGAAGAAGTCGCCGATGTGGTGTCATTCCTGGCAACATCCGGCTCGTATGTAAACGGTACCATCATCCATGTCAACGGGGGGCTCTATGGAGGCTGATAAGCAATTAATTGCCAGTGTGCTGGCAGCAGTTCCCCAGCAGCCGCCTTTCCGGTTCATCGACGATATTCTGTCCATCGATGAAAAACATATTGTGGGCACCTGCCGGTTCCGCGAGGATGCGGATTTTTACCGGGGCCATTTTCCCGGCAGGCCTCTGACGCCGGGCGTCATTCTTTTAGAGGCTCTGGCGCAGACCGGCGTGGTCGCCTTCGGCATTTATCTGGTCATGAAGACCGGCGCGATGACACAGGAAGACATGCAGCAGTACTTCACCCTTTTTACGTTTATGGAATCCGTGGAATTTACCGGCCTGGTCAAACCGGGAGAACGGGTGATTGTCCGCGGAGAGAAAATCTATTTTCGCAAGCTGAATATCAAAGTGCGGGCTACGATGGAGCGGGAAAACGGCGAACCCATCTGCTCCGGAGTGATCGCCGGCATGGCCGTCAGGATGGAGGAGTAAGCAATGAGCAATGAAAAGAGCTGCGCAGGGAAAAAACGGGTGGTGATTACGGGCATGGGTGTTGTGGCTCCCAACGGCCACGGGCTTGCCCGTTACGAGGAAGCTCTGCGGGAAGGACGGTCGGGCATCCGGTTTATTCCGGAGCTGGAAAAACTGAATTTTGCCTGCCAGGTGGCGGGTGTTCCCGAGAATTTCGACTCGATACTTCCGGAATACTTCGACCAGGAACAGCTCCCGTCCATCAACAGCAATATCGGCTATGCGTCCGTTTCCGCCATCGATGCGTGGCGCGACGCAGGCTTTGAAGTTCCGCAAGCGGAAGACGACCGGGTGGACTGGGATACGGGAGCGATCATCGGGTCGGGCGTCGGGGGAATCGACACCATCGCAAAAACAGTGGTGCCCATGGTCAATGAAGGCCGGGTGCGACGGATGGGAAGCCGGGTTGTGGAACAGGTGATGGGCAGCGGCGCCAGCGCCCGGATTGGGGGATTGCTGGCCCTGGGAAATCAGGTGACGTCCAATTCTTCCGCATGCAGCACAGGCAACGAAGCGATTATCGACGGCCTGCTGCGGATTCGCATGGGACTGGCCAGAAGAATGCTGGTCGGCGGCTCCGAAGGATCATCTCCCTATATCTGGGGGGGATTCGACGCCATGAAGGTCATCTGCCGGAAATTCAACGATGCGCCGGAAAAAGCCTCGCGGCCTTTAAGCGCCACGGCGGGCGGTTTTGTTCCCGGTTCCGGCGGGGGGGTTCTGGTGATTGAAGAATTGTCCTCGGCCCTTGCGAGAGGCGCTCGCATCTACGGAGAAATTCTGGGCGGGGCCGTCAACTGTGGCGGCCATCGCGGCGGCGGCTCCATGACTGCTCCTAACCCGGAAAGCGTCAGGCGCTGCATCAGGCAGGCTATTAAAGACGCAAACGTTTCGCCACTGGATGTCGATGCCGTCAACGGGCATCTGACGGCTACCTACGCGGATCCCGTAGAGGTCAGAAACTGGGCGCAGGCCCTGGAAAGAACCCCGGATGATTTTCCTTACATCCAGGCGACCAAATCCCTGATCG
>CAZBGE010000192.1:0-3173 GCA_964491435.1 uncultured Smithella sp. | reverse complement strand
ACAAAGAGGACATTCCCCAGTTTATGGAAGAGTTCAAAGGATTTCACGCCCAGTAAAAATGGGGTCTGGTCTTGAAATATCATATTTTATCTGACTGTCATCATTCCTGACAGTCCCGTGGTTGAATATTTTTCTCCAACCGCGTTTTTGTTTTGAAGAGGAGCGTAGGGCAGAGCAGAAACGCGGGGTGAAGGGCGTGGCGGCGTTGGCAAGTTTACATAAAACCTTTATGTAAAAGCGGGAGCGAGGGAACCGCCGAAGGCGGCATGGCAGATAATAGATCTATTATCTGCGGAGCGGCAGCCCCGGAGCACATGTAGCCACAACCGCAGGTTGGGGCGGGAATGTAAGCGCAGGGGCGAGAGTCGGAGTTTACCATGCCGAGTGGAGCGGCTTACCTAAGCCAGAATGCCCGAAGTCTATAATACTCCCCAAAAACTGGACAGAGCAATAAGGTGGGTGATAGTCTGCCATAACCGAGAAGGAGAGAGGATATGGCAAAGCAAATGCGGAAGAGTTACGATGCGGCCTTTAAAGCCAAAGTTGCCCTGGAAGCAGTAAAGGGTGAAAAAACCATGGCCCAGCTTTCGAGCGAGTACGGAGTGCATGTCAATCAAATTGGCCAATGGCAGAAGCGTTTATTACAAGAATTGCCGGATGTATTTTCCGAACGTCGGAGGAAGAAAGAAGACGAAGCGGAAGAAATGACAGCGGAACTATACCGACAGATTGGGCAGCTCAAAGTAGAGCTGGAATGGCTTAAAAAAAAATCACAGATGCTCCAGTTAAGCGGAAAAAAGCGATGATTGAGCCGAAACACAAGAAAATTACAGTTGCCCGACAGTGTGAGCTGTTGAACCTTTCCCGGTCATCGTATTACTATATTTCCGGGAAGGATGACCAATACAACCAGCTTTTGATGAACCTGATTGACGAACAATACACCAGGACAACGTTTTATGGCGTACCCAAGATGACCGCCTGGCTGCGCCGTCAGGGGTATTTCGTCAATCACAAGCGGGTTCGACGATTAATGCGGATTATGGGACTGGAAGCGATCTACCCGAAGCCAAACTTAAGCAAAGCCAGTTTGGAACATAAGAAATATCCGTATTTACTGAAGAATATAGTCATTGACCATCCGGATCAGGTTTGGTCGTGTGTTTCCGGTTAGCCTGCTTGATAAAAAATAATATCGTGAGCGTTATAAGTTTGGCGAAAGGCAATTCGGGGCGGTGGGGAAGTTTTCCTGATAATTCCAGGGCATCCAGTTTCCTGGTGCGGCAGCCACTGCTTTTGCGTGTTTCTGAAGGGCCTTCAGATATTCGAACGGATTGATGCCACCCAGATTACAGGTATGGATCAGGCTCATGAACATGTCGCCAATAAGCGCCCCAAACTCTGTCTTGTAGAACAGGGAGTTCTTTCGGTGCAGGATGACCTTCTTCAGCGCCCTCTCACAGAGGTTGTTGTCCAAGGGCGCGCCGGGTGCACGCAGGAACAGGGTAAGAGCATCCCAGTGTTTAAGCATGTATGATACGGCTTTTCCCAGACTGGAGTTCGGCTCGATCCTCTTCTGTATGAACTGGCCAGTAAACCACTCTTTGAGTCTCTTCATCACCGGTCCACTATTTTCCTGATGGAAAGCGAGACGTTCCTCCGGTGACAGATTCTGTTGACGGGCATCGTCGTCGTTCCCGTACACGATGGCGATTTCTCCGATGACATAACGGGTCTCATCGGGGAAGTGGCTTATCACCTCGACAAAGTTCCGCCGCCCGTGAGTCAGACAGTTTGCCAGAATGGTTTCAAGTCCGACTGGAATGTTTCGTGACAGGGCATCGCACATCTGGATTGGCGGTCCCAGGTAATCATGTCGTTCCTTGAGCAATGTCAGCAGATTTTCACCGGCATGTTTCCTCCCGGTAAAGAACAGTGCGATCTTCCGTTCCCCCGTCACGGACAGAATGCCGGTGGTGTATACTCCCTTCCTGACCTGATTTTTTTCTTTTACCAAATCCAGGATCTTCGCCGTCGTATCATCATTGTGAAAGAGATCACCCTGGGCGGCATTTTGGGTCATTTCCCGCCATGCGCGATAAGGACCCTTGGAGCACTTCTCCAGGATGTCCCACTGGGTAGATGCCGGAAGAGGAATCCCGAGACTCTCTTGGAGCTTTTCGATCCGGTGGAACGGAAAGCCACTGCCATACTTCAGGACAGCGATCATGGCCGCGGCGCTTTCGTCGTATTTTTCCGCACAAGTATTCTCGGGGGGCTCTGCCGTGAAAACCGTGCCGCAGAGATTGCAGCGCAACTTTTCCAATTCATAAACCGTAGCCGACAGAGGGGCAACACCGGTGAACCGCACGATCACACCTGGCATTTCTTGCAGGTAAACCTTTCCCTTCGGACATTCCGGACAGGGATCACCCGCCTTCAGTTTCGGATGAGGTATTTTGATCCGTGGCGCCCCCGTGTAAGATTCCGTCCCGTTTCGACCGTGTCCCTTTTTTGCCTCTGTCTCCACCAACGGTGCAACCTCGGAATCATCAGCTTTCCTCGTCTCGGTCGCATCCTTAATCAGGTTTTCCATCTTTTCCGTAGAGGCGCCGAAGAGCATTCGCAAAAGACGCTTGATCGCCGTTGCCTTGTCATCAACCGATTGACTAAGAAGACCTATCGTTTCCACCATGGACTTGATGAGTTCATAATCGCCATGTTCCAGAACCTTCTGGGCACGTTCCAGGAGGGCTTTCACTTCTTCCGGATTTAGATCGATCTGCTTTTGCTTCATCCCGGCGCTCCTCCAAGATGACGGCGAAAATCCTTCGACAGGGGATAGCCCCAAACCGCCTTGATCGACCGGGTCGGTTTGTGCGTCTTGTCATGCTTCCCTCGACCCGTGGTCTGGCCGATATGAATCCAATTGGCCGCCCGGTAACATGTGCCCGCAAAAAGCTCAGTATCGACGAATGTTTCCAGATAATGAAGGGGATGATTGTATGCCCGTTCCCAGTCTTGAGGAACAGTCCTCGCCATGACCCCCAGGATATGAGAGGCCAAGTGGGGTATCCGAACCCAGGGCAGCAGAAGAAACCGGGTATTGCAGGCAATAAGGGAAAGATTCTTCTCGCGCATCTCTTTCGGCCAGCCGATAAACCGGTCGCGGC
>CAZBGE010000191.1:0-3236 GCA_964491435.1 uncultured Smithella sp. | reverse complement strand
GGCGTCGGGCAGACATGCGTGCGTCTCGCAAATCGCATCAAATAATTCTCCTTCAGGCAAATGCTTCATGGCCAGATCCACCATAAAACCGCCGATGAGCAGGCCCGGCGCGAGCGTGCCGTGAAAGGACTTCACCAGATTGACGTACTCCTCATAGGAATAGGCACAGATGTTCATGAATGTGATTCCTCCTCTATTTTCACCTCGGATACGGCCAGGCCATGATGCCGCCTTCCATGACCTTGACGTTTTTCCATCCGTTGCCCTCTAAAGCCAGCGCCGCCTCGTAGCCGCGCAGCGAAATTTTGCAGTAGCAGATCATCTCTTTGTATTTATCGTCCGGCAGCTCCTTAAGCCTTTTGCGGAGCGCGCCCAGCGGGATCAACGTCTTGTCGAATATTTATTTCCGATTGTTCGGCATCAGGTGTTCAGGCGCTTGAATGGCAACCACTTCGCCTATCGCGCAGACCTGTCCCCCGGCAATCAGCCGCGATTCCACAACCACTTTGCGTCTCCTGATTTCCTTCATTTAAGTAAACGTGAGTTTTGTTCCCGCCATATTCAGAATGAATTTATCCGGCATCAATTTTTCCATTTCCATCATGGCCTTATGTCCCGTGCAATGCGTCGGAATCACATAATCCGGATTGTGCTTCCGGATTTCCCCGGCTGTCCGTCCGATAATTGATTCAAAAAGCGGGCCCGTCAGGTGAAATCCTCCCATGACGGCATGAATCTTTTTAACGCCGGTGGTTTGGACGGCATGGAGCAGGGTGTTGACAATACCGGCGTGCGCGCAGCCCGACAGGATGACCAGCCCCTTGTCCTTCAGATTCATGACGACGGCGCTGTCGTCTTCGATGGGGTCGAAGATTTCCCTGCCGTCGTCCCGGCGATGAACCAGCGGCCATCCTTTTTCAAAATCTGTAACGCGGGGAATTTCGCCCAGGAAAAGGATCGTGTGGTCCAGCATCGGATAGGGCTGTGCCGTTTCCATGATCGACAACCCCATCTGTTTAACATTTTCCCGATCCAGTTTCGGCCAGTAAATCCTGAATTCCTCTCCAAACTTGAGATAACGGGGCGCTTTAAAAGCGGACGGGTGCGCAACCATCGGCATTCCGGGCCTGCCGGTCATGGCGGCCAGTCTTCTCATGCCGCCCATGTGGTCGCTGTGTCCGTGCGAAAGAGCCGCGGCTTCAACCTGCGTCATATCAACGCCGAGCGTTTCCGCGTTTCGCGCCGCGCCGTCTTCGGAAAAACCGAAATCAAAAAGCAGCGTGTGCGCAACGCCTTCCACCCTGGTCCTGACCAGCGCCGAAAAGCCGTGTTCCGCCAGTATGGAGGCGCGGATTTCTCCGTCCCGGATCGGATTGGCCCTTGTGACGATGGCGCTGTTGTCCATGGCCGTGATGTCAATGTAGTTGTCCTGCAAGGTCAGGATTTCCACCCCGTCCACAGCTTTCAACAGGATATCCGCTGCCATCCGTATTCAACTCCTTTCCTTGATCAGTGATCGCAAACGTTGGCTCCGACAATCAGCGTGCCTGCGAAATAGCCGGCGACCAGTTTTTCCGGCGCCTCCGGGGGGGCGCCAACCACCACCTGAATGCCCTGCTGAGCGAAAAGCTGCTGGGCGCGCTGTCCCATCCCACCCGCGATAATCATCTTTGCGCCCTGGTTGGCCAGCCACGGCGGCAAAAGTCCGGGCTCGTGCGGCGGAGCGGCAATTTCTTCGGTTTTGATGATCTTTTTGGTTTGCGGGTCAACATCCACCAGCGCAAAACTTGCGCAGTGTCCAAAATGCAAGGCCAGTTTGCCTTCGGCCAAAGGTATGGCAATCTTCATAGAAAAATCTCCTTATCTGTTTTTATTTTCCGTTTTTCTTCATATCCCGAATCTGGTCGATAATGCCCTGCATGATCCTGCCGGTGGGAGTTTCGGAAAAATGGTAAATGAATACTTTGCCGGAATCTCCCGCGTGAGCCAGCGCCGGGTCCATGGGAATCGCGCCCAGAAACGCCACTTGCATGTCGGAAGCGATTTTACGCCCTTCGCCTGCGGGCAGGATCTGTGTGATCTCCCCGCATTTGGGACAGACAAAACCGCTCATGTTTTCCACCACCCCCAGCACCGGAACGTCCAGGCGTTTGCAGAAACTGATGGACTTGCGCACATCCACCGCCGCGACTTTCTGCGGCGTGGTGACAATGACCGCGCCGGTAAGCGGCTGAATCAACTGACACAGAGACAGTGGTTCGTCGCCCGTTCCCGGAGGCGCATCCACGATCAGATAATCCAGATCGCCCCAGTTGACATCCGTCAGAAACTGCTTGATGACGCCCATTTTCATCGGGCCGCGCCAGATGATTGCGTCATCGGGGTTGCGCAGCAGGAACCCGATGGACATGATTTTCATGCCGCCCAGTTCAACGGGCAGCAGATCGCCCTGGATGCCCTGAAGCGTTTCATTTTCCAGCCCCAGCATGGTCGGCACGCTCGGGCCGTGTATATCCACATCCAGAAGCCCCACGCGCAGTCCGTTGAGCGCCAGCGCCGTGGCCAGATTCACGGCCACCGTGCTTTTGCCGACGCCGCCCTTGCCGGAAAGCACCACGATTTTGTGTTGTATGCGGCATAACTTTGCTTCCAGGCGCTGACGGTCTGCATAATCCTGATCGCTTTCGTCCTGCCGCCTGCTCTTTGCGGAGCAACTCGCATCTCCGCATGAATTACATGTTTTTTTACTTTCCACTGAATTGATCATCCTCCTGAAAATTGATATTTTCCCATAGTTGACGGATGTCTTCGGCGCCGGGAGCGTCGGTTTCCACAACCGTCCTTTTCCGTATCTGCGCTTGTGTGACGGCGCGGTCGTAGCGAACGCGACCGGCAAGACCCGCGCCGACTGCCCGCACTTTTTCTTCAATGAGCAAAGTCATTTCGGGATTGATGTCCCATTTATTGACGCAAACGAAAGCGGGGATCTGAAAGTGGCGCGCCAGAGACAACACCCTTTCCAGATCGTGCTCCCCCGAAACCGTCGGTTCCGTGACGATTAAAACCTGCGTGGCGCCGGTCAGTGAAGCGATGACCGGACATCCCAGCCCCGGTGGTCCGTCAATAATGACCACCCCGCGGTTTTCCTCCTCGGCCAGGTGTTGCGCTTCGGTGCGCACCAGCGACACCAGTTTGCCTGAATTTTCCGCGGCGATCCCCAGACGCGCGTGAACCAT
>CAZBGE010000190.1:0-3288 GCA_964491435.1 uncultured Smithella sp. | reverse complement strand
GGCAACATTCAGGAGAAACTGACGGAACTTGTGGCTTATGAGGAAAGCCAGAGCAGGAAAAGTTATGAAGAAGCGCAGAAAAACGCCAGCGTGGCGCGCAACACCTTTTTGGTCGTCGGCGCCGTGCTCATTTTCATCACCATCATCCTGTCCTATTTCATCACCCGCAGCATCACGTCTCCCGTCGGCCTGGGGGTTAACTTCGCCGGGAAAATGGCGGATGGCGATTTGACGCAACAGGTAGCCGTGGATCAGAAAGACGAGATAGGCGATCTGGCAAAAGCCCTCAATGAGATGAGCCAGCGCCTGCGTGGCATGTTCAAGAATATCACCGACGGCGTGCACACCATGACAGCATCATCCACCGAGCTTTCGGCCATTTCCAAACAGATGTCTCAGGGAGCGGAACAAACTTCCGGAAAAGCCAACATGGTCGCCACAGCCTCAGAGGAAATGAACTCCAACATGAGGGCCATCGCCGCAGCCATGGAACAGACGTCAACCAATATCCAAACCGTTTCATCAGCGACGGAGGAAATGACGGCCACCATTACCGAAATCGCCAGGAATACGGAAAAGGCCAGAGACATCACCGGCACGGCGGTAAACCAATCCACGGAAATCAATAGCCAGATCAACCAACTTGGCACGGCGGCCCACGAAATCGGCAAGATTACGGAAGTCATTACGGCCATCTCCGCCCAGACCAATCTTCTGGCGCTGAACGCCACGATTGAAGCAGCCAGGGCGGGCGCAGCGGGAAAAGGTTTTGCCGTCGTCGCCAATGAGATCAAGGAACTTGCGCAGCAGACGGCGACAGCAACGGAAGATATTAAAAACAAAATCGGCGGCATCCAGTCCTCCACGACAACCGCCGTTGTCGATATTGAGAAGATCTCCAAGACCATTAAAGAAGTCAATGAAATCGTCACGACGATTGCGGCTGCTATTGAAGAACAAACCGTGGTGACGAAGGATATCGCCAATAATGTCGCCCAAGCGGCCAGAGGGGTTGGGGAAGTTAATCAGAATGTCGCGCAAAGTTCGACGGTATCCAGCAGCATTGCCCAGGACATCGCCGAGGTAAATCAGGCGGCAGGTGAAATGTCCGCCAGCAGCGCTCAGGTTAAGATCAGCGCCGAAGAGCTGTCCAAGGTGTCGGAACAAATTCAGTCGCTCGTCGCCAAATTCAAAGTATAACGGGAGGTTGCCATGGCGTCTTTGTCAGCAACTGATGGCTCGGCTCAACAGTTTCTGGTCTCCACATTTTATCTGGGGAATACCCTTATGGGTATTGACACGATGAAAGTGCAGGAAGTCATCCGGATCACGGATATCACCCCCGTTTATCACGCCCCCGACCATATTGTGGGAATTATGAACCTCCGGGGGAAAATCGTCACCATTATCGATCTGTCGAAGAAGTTCGAGCTTCCCCAGTCGGGGATGACAACCGACAGCCGCATTGTCATTGTACAGTGGAATGACGAATATGTCGGTATTCTGGTGGATCGCATCTTTGACGTTATCTATGTCAACAGAAGCGCCTTGATGCCCCCGCCCTCCAATATTCATGAAATTCAGGGCAGATTTTTCGACGGAGTGTTCAATGCGGAAGGCCGCCTGATCGCCATCATCAATGTGGAGAAAGTGCTTGCGGAAACTTAGCCAATGCGGGAAGGGACATAAACCGCCGGACGGGAATGATCCATGACGCCTTTAAAAGTACTCGTGGTGGACGATACCATCGTCTATCGAAAAATTGTTACGGATGTGCTCGCCCAGATCCCGGATGTGGAGGTTGCCGGCACGGCGGGAAATGGAAAAGTTGCCCTTGCCCGGATCGAAGCTCTTAAACCCGACCTCCTGACGCTGGATATTGAAATGCCCGAGATGAACGGGCTGGAAGTCCTTCAGCATTTGAAATCCCAGGCCTCCGGCATCGGCGTCATCGTTGTTTCCAGTCTGACCAAAAAGGGCGGCGATTTAACGATCAGGGCTCTTGAATTGGGGGCTTTTGATTTCATTACGAAACCGGAAGGCGGTTCCACCGATGACAATCTGAAAAATGTCCGCAATAGTCTTGAACCTCTTTTGAAAGCATTCATGCACCGGCGGGAAATTTCCGCTATTCTGAAAGGCGGCGCCTTACCGGCGAAGAAACCGCCTGTTTCCGTCAGACCCGCCGTCGATATGCAATCGATCGCCGCGCGGATGGGCAGAATTACCGGGCAAATGAAATCGGAGGTTGTGGGTATCGGCATTTCCACCGGAGGGCCTAACGCCCTGGCGTCTCTTCTTCCCAGACTCCCCGGCGACATCGATGTTCCCATCCTGCTGGTCCAGCACATGCCTCCCAATTTTACGCAGTCTCTGGCCGGCAGCCTCGACGCCAAGTGCGCTCTGCGCGTCAAGGAAGCGGAAGACGGAGAACTTGTTCAGAACAATGTGGTTTATATTGCTCCGGGAGGCAAGCAAATGAAAGTGGCGCTTGGCGCCGACGCCACCAGAAAGATCATCCGGGTGACGAATGATCCCCCGGAAAATAATTGCAAACCCTCCGTGGATTACCTTTTTCGCTCGCTCGCCCATCACTATGTCGGGCGCTCCACCTGCGTCATCATGACCGGAATGGGCAATGACGGAACTTTGGGGGCAAAACTGATCAAAAGAAACGGTTCAACCGTCATCGCCCAGAACGAAGCGACATGCGTTGTTTTCGGCATGCCCAAAGAAGCTATTGAAGCGGGAGCGGTGGATATTGTCTCTCCTTTGGAACAAATTGCCAATGAAATCATAAAAACCGTCAAACGTTAAGCTTATGATAAAAATCGGGCCAGACGAATTAAAAGTCTTTGCGCAATACATCTACAACCTCACGGGCATTTCTCTGGACGGCTCAAAGGCGTATCTGCTGGAAACAAGGCTGGAGAGACTCCTTACGGAATTGGGCTGCAAATCTTTCAGCGAACTGTACTTCAAAGCCACATCCGATCCGTCCAAGACAATATCCAGAAAAATCATCGATTCCATCACCACACAGGAAACCCTCTTTTTTCGCGACGCTTCACCCTTTGAAATGCTGCAATTTAAAATCCTCCCCGATCTCATCGACAAGAAAACCAAGGGCGCATCCGGAAACATGCCTGTAAATATTCGCATCTGGAGCGCCGCCAGTTCCACGGGGCAGGAAGTATACAGCATCGCCATCGTCCTGAAAGAGTTGCTGGGAGAAATGAAGGGCTACAATATCACCCTGCTGGGCACGGATATTTCAGATTCCGCCAT
>CAZBGE010000189.1:0-3291 GCA_964491435.1 uncultured Smithella sp. | reverse complement strand
ACACGATTTTAATGTTGTTTTTTAATCTGAAATCTGTGTAAAGATCCGCCCATGAAAAATGAAAATGGAATGATGGTTGCCGTTCAAATCAGCCTTGTTTGTAATATAGTTTTGTTTATCATTAAACTGGTCACCATGCTGCTCGTCAATTCTCTGGCCGTCGCCGCGGATCTAGGCATATCCGCCGTTGCGCTTGCCGTGTCCGGCATTCTTTATTATGCGATAAAAATGTCGAATAAACCGGCGGATCTCTTTCACAATTACGGATACGGCAAGATTGAAAATGTTACCGAAGCCGTTGAGGGAATTGTATTAATTGGCTTGGCGCTGGCGATGTCGGTTCAGGCCATCCTCACTTTTGTCAGACCGGGCGAGGGGGTGCATTCCCCGTTTATCGGTCTCACTGCCAGTTTTTTAGGTGTTATTATTAATTTCTGGGGTGGACACTTTATTTGGAAGCTTGGCGAAAAACACGCCTCACCGGCTCTGAAGGCGGAAGGATTGCATTTCCGTCTGGAGGGCATCATTTCCCTGTCAATTACCATGGCCTTCGCCCTGGTGATGATTTTTAATTTTTCCGGCTTTCCGGCGATAGCCAGACACATTGATCCGCTTGCCACGCTGGTTGTGAGTGCAATTGTTGCGGTTCCTTCGGCGCATTTGCTGAAGGAAGCCTTCATGAAGCTTCTCGATGCTTCCATCACGGAGGAAAGCCAGATGGAAGTGCTTAAAGTGCTGGCCAGCCATTATGACCGGTACTGTAATTTAAAAAAAATTCGCACGAGATCGGCAGGACGTAAACAGTTTATCGATGTCCACCTGACTGTGCCGGGTCACCTGTCAGTCAAAGAAGTTCACCGGATCACATCAGAGATAAAGCACGACGTCGCCTCCGCCATCATGGAAAGTGAAGTGATGGTGCACATCGAACCCTGCGACAGGGATTGCGCCTATGCCAAAAGCAATCAGCCCTGCCCCTATTCCGGCCGTTAAATACCTTCCCTCGTCAACCAGTTATGGTAGTAAACCATCCGGGATAATACTTTGACGGCCCGTTCCGGCGTCAGAAAGGCAATGCCGCTGTAAGGGCATCCGGTAACCTCAGTAACTGTCTTGCTGTGAACATCATCAAGGAACACTCCCAGAATGGGTTTTCCGTATTTCATCATCAGTTCGGCGCTTTGCTGGAATACCTCAGCTTCAGAATCCCTGTACATCTTGATGCCCCGATCATAGAATTCCTGTTCGACGATCTGTCCCGTGTCGCGGGCGGCTTTCACCATCGTATCGACCAGGCGGAGCCTTCCCACAACGCCCAAATGGATGACAGCGTCGCATTGCTCCCATTGGACAAGGATTTCCAGAACTTTTGCGGGGATGTCCGGGTCCATTTCGCCGACAAGGTCAACGGGATTTCCCTTGTTCCAGTAAGGAGGCAGGATCTGATCGATTTGGGCGATGAGGCCAGGGGTCAGATGGGGGATCTCCAGACCTGCTTCAATGCACAGATCCGCCGTCACGACGCCCCAGCCGCCTCCCAGGGTCATGATGGCCACGCGCTTTCCCTTCGGCAGAGGCAAAGATGAAAAGGCGGCGGAAAGATCGAGCAGATCGATGGGTTGGTCCGCCAGCACAATGCCGGCCTGGCGGCATGCGGCGTTGAAAATTTTAATATTGGACGCCATGGCGCCTGTGTGGCTTGCCGCAGCCTGGCTCCCGGCGGTCGTCCGTCCTCCTTTCAGTACAACAATGGGCTTCTTCCGGGACACCTTCTGCGCCGTGTCAAAAAAACGTTTTCCGTCCTTGATGCTTTCAATATAGAGGGTGATGGATTGTGTACCTTCGTCCAGCGCGGAGCTGCGCAGAAAATCCTCGATCGTGATCATGGCCTCGTTGCCCGATCCGCAGAAAGAGCGGATACCAATGCTTTCCGCTTCGGCAAAAGCCATCAGCTGGGTGCCTAGATTGCCCGATTGAGACACCATAGCGATCGATCCGGCCTTGGGCCAGCAGGGGGTTCCGATACAGTAGAATTTTATGTGAGGATTGCAGATGCCCATGGTATTGGGTCCTAAAACGGAGACACCGGCCGCGGCCGCGGATTGAATCAGTATTTTTTCCATTTTGCGTCCCTCGCCTCCGATCTCGCTGAAACCAGAAGAGATGAGGAGCATATAGCGAATGCCTTTGGCCTTGAGTTCGGGAATCAATTTCAAAGACTGGGCGGCCGGGATGGTCACGATGGCCAGATCGACAGATCCCGGAATGTCGGCAATTGTTTTATAGACCTTGCGTCCGGCAATGGTTTCGGCTTTGGGATTGACCAGATAGACATCTCCGGCATAGCCTCCGGCCAGGACATTGGTCATGAGCATATTCCCCCATTTCCCAAGCTGGGCGGACGCGCCGACAAAAGCAATCGATTGGGGATTGAATAAATTACCGATCTCTCTTGGGTCCACAGGCGGACGGGCGGCGACTTCCGCAGGCCGATCTCCAAGGATAATCAGGGCGTCAACGGCTGTGACATGTCCATCGGGAGCGATGAGAAGGGGGTTGATGTCCACTTCTGTGATGGTTTTCCAGTCCAGCGACAAACGCGACAGGGCAACCAGCGTCTTGACGATTTCTTCCCGGCGGACAGCCGCCTCGCCCCGGAAGGGGGCAAGCAATCTGGCGGCGCGGAGTTCATCAAGCATCGACTCCGCCTCCCGTTCATCCAACGGCGCGAGACGAAAGACCACGTCACCCAGCGATTCGGTAAAGATGCCGCCCAGACCAAACATGATGGTGGGGCCAAACTGCGGGTCGCAGAACATACCGGCAACGAATTCCCGATGACCTTTCAGCATCGGCGATACAAGATAGCCCTCCAAATCGCTTCCCGCCGATTTCGCGATATCCTGCGCCGCTTCCAGCGCTTCCCGGGCGTTCTTGAGACTCAGATGGACAAGCCCCCGCTCCGTTTTATGGGTCAGTTTCGAGCCCAGGCCCTTAAGCACGACGGGAAAACCGCACGCTTCCGCCAAGTGCGCGGCTTCTTCGGGCGTTGCCGCCTCACGATCATTGTTCACGGGAACCCCGTAGATTTTCAGAACCTGTTTGGCTTCGGATTCCGTTAAAGCATTACGTCCTTCCTTCTTGGCCTGTTCCAGCAGGGTTTTGATATCCATGATTTACCTCTTCATGATTCAGGAAATGTTAAGGGTAATTCCATCTTCTCTTACGGGTCATTGAGATTTGCAATAATCTATAATGGATCAATATTCTTATCAATATGTTTTTTCGTCC
>CAZBGE010000188.1:0-3306 GCA_964491435.1 uncultured Smithella sp. | reverse complement strand
AATAAAAGCATCCATTTTTCAGAGTTGACAAGCGCAAAAGAATTATTTTTTGCTCTGATTGTTTTTGGCAGAAATTCCCTCATCTGACACCCTCCCCGAGAGCTTTGCACAACTCGCCCCATTTTTGCCAGAGATTGATAGAATATTTCCCTGAGTTAACCGGCCCCAAATAACATATAATATATTGATGTTATTCATTATATTGCTTTACATAATCCTTGTTTTGTGGCATATTTCCTTTAAAATGAACTTGTCATAGTTAATATTTGCCACTCATTGTCGAATTTTTGACTTTGATAATTTGAAAATTCTCTCCAAATTTGATCGCCAGCGGTATTTTTGGCTTTTTAAAAGGTCTTGGTACATTCTTCGTCCCATCCGCTCAACAATAGGGTTCTAGATATCCGATGTTTGGAAAACCTAGAAATCCGGGATCAACCAAGTTGATTACGACGAATGGATAAGATTGGCGTTCAATTCTTTGTGGCATGGCCGGGGTCCGTACTTTCGAGCCCATCGGACGCCGATATTCAAAAAATTTCGTTCAAGGACGGCAAACATTACAGCGGCCATGATAGTGGAAAGGCTCATGACCATAAAGAAAATAGCGACAATGGTCCATTCGGTCTTGGCGCCTGGCCAGATATTATCTAGGACGAAAAAGAGCACGAAAGGGTGAATGAGAAAGGTACCGTAAGAAATGCGCGCCAACGGATACCATGCGGGGTGGCTGAAGAACCGGCTTGCCACGTTGCCGGAAAACAGGCCATTGACGAGAAGCAGTGAAGAACCTAATGCCAGCAACGTGAATTGCCAGACAATTCCAAAGGCACCGCCTTTTTGAAGACCGCCAAAAATCCATACGGACCCGATACAGATCAGTCCGATAATCCACACCCCATGACCTAGGCGATTGACGAAATTTGCCAGGACATCCTTTTTATATACATAAAAATATGCGACTATTACTCCGCAAAATATCTCGTCGAAACGATTGTGGGAATAATAATATAGCCCGTCAGTGAGGCGGATGCTCGGATTTTGCAGGTACTGAACCGCCCGTCCAATGAGAGGTAATGTGGCGCAAAGCACGAGGCCAGCAAGCTGCCCGTTGGGGCGGGCATACCGAAAGAGAAGCCATAGGAGGGGAGGCAAAATCAAGTAGAAGTGTTCTTCCACACAAAGGGACCATCCCCAGGAGAAAATATCACCGCGACTTTCAGGCCTCACATAGTTGTTTACATAAATAAAATTGGCCCAGCAGTTGTGTAAAAGCGTGCCAATATCCACCGAACCGAACAGCAGGGAATAGGAAGGAGGAAGCTTTTCTATGTTAGCAATTACGAAAACAGCGAACAGAAGAATCAGGTAATATGCGGGGAAAATGCGGCAGAAACGGCGGATCAGGAAGCGCCGGTAGTAGATGGTGTTCCACTCTTTGAGATCGATTATCAGCAAACGGCCGATCAGAAATCCGCTCAGTACAAAGAAGATATCGATGCCGGACCACATTCCGTTGGCTAGGGGGTAAAGCCATAGAAAGTATCCGGAAGTGTCTGCTTTGGCGGTGGGCGGTCCCGAAAATGATACACAGTGATAAAAGACAACAATGATGGAGGCGAAGCCGCGCATGCCGTCCAGTGCAGCAAAGTTTAATCCGGGTCGCAGGATAATGTCACGAGCGGCTCGACTGAGGGATTGTGTAAAAGAACCTGCTGTGTTGTAAATTATTGATTTTACCATGGTAACTTATTGAGATAATACGTCAAAAAACGGCCAACAAGAAAGGCATTTTGGTTCGGGAAGTTTCTGGATTGTTATATGATTCATAGAATTTTAGGTACTGTCAAGTTTTTTGTGTAAAATGTTCATAGGCCAATTCTTTGAAGAAAGGCAGATTCTTACGCACTTTTCCGACAGGGTTCGACCGCCAATGCAATTCCATTTTCAAACTTATAAAAGCCAAGATCCGATAGCAGGCTGCTTCGCCAGCTAGGATCTCCATAGGTCTGGTCCTTCTTCTGAATTCTTTATTGAGACGTTCAATGACATTGGTGGTGCGTAAAGAAATCCATTCCTCTTCGGGAAAGTTGAAAAAGGTTAAACAGGAATCGATGGATCTCTCTAAACAGCTCGTTGCCGAAGGCAATGTCTCCTTCCATTTCTGTTGGAATATCTCAACGTATTCCAGAGACTTCTTTTTGGTAGAGGCATAAAAGATGGAACGGATATCGTCAGCCACTTCCTGCTTCTGCTTCTTAGGCACTTTCGCCAATATATTACGGGCCACATGCACTTGGCAGCGCTGGACTTTGGCACGGGGAAACTCGTCTTTAAAAACGGTCTCCAGACCCGGCAGCCCATCCATAATGCCCAGAGTCACCTCCTGGTTGTCCAGACCTCTCGATTTCAAATCCTTGAAAAATTCACGCCAGTTGCCCGCCGATTCCTTATCTCCGGACTGGAGACTCAACACCAGTTTGTGCCCCTTCTCAGTCACACCAATGGCAACCAGCACGGGAATAATTTCAATGCTCTTTTGGACACGCATGTGGAAGTTCACACCATCCACAAAAATATATTTGACCGATTTTCCCGATAGATCCCGTTGCCGCCATTTCTCGACCGCTTCGGATAACTCCCCGTTGGCGCTGCTGATCTCACTATGGGATAGGTGGCGACCGATCAGCCTCTCCGATATCATGGCAAGGCTGCGGGTGCTCACACCCGTCAAAAACAGCAGGCTGACATCGCGACTGATCTCTTCTTCATATTGTTTACTGCGGGGGATTACTTGGGTCTTGAAATCGCCTTTCCGATCTCGAGGAATTTTGACTTGGACTGCGCCAATCCCCTTTAATGTGAAATTCCGATGATAGGACCCATTACGATGATTCACATCTGTCTGACCAATACCCCGTTTATACAGATCTCTTCCCAGGAAATGGGTGAGCTCCTGACTCATCATCGTTGTAAGATATTGACCAACCGTCTCTCGAATGTCTACACGAATCATGTCAAAAAGTTGCTCCGGCTGTTTCTGAATCTCCTTGAAAATCTCCGATACTTCCGCTACTGTCATTTCCAGCTTCATGGCGCTTTATCCTTTCATGTTAGGTTTTTGGGGAAAAACCCTTCTAAAGGAAAAGCGCCTTTTTTTCTACTTCTATGCCCTTATGAATTTACACAAAAGATTATACACTACCTTTAATTTTGTCTTTAACGTCCTGTTTACCATCCTCATCTTTGCTGTTATAATTGGAAAAATAGCGCAGGGACAGCCAGACAACAGACCAAAATGAGCCT
>CAZBGE010000187.1:0-3313 GCA_964491435.1 uncultured Smithella sp. | reverse complement strand
AAGAAAGACGCCTTCCTGTGCCCACCCGTCCCATATGAACAAACTATGGCTCCACCTATCCGACCATCAACATGGCCTGAATCCACTTTTGTGTATGAGGCTCCCGATGCCCAGCATTTTCTTGGATCACACTGGGATGCGTTTTTTGAGGATACCCAACAAATCCTCAAAAGACTGCCGACCATCGTGCAGAGCGCAGAACCATGGATAGGTGGCGTTAATCAGAAACCGACACGGCCTTTGCCGGATGAATGGATCCCGGGGTTCGTTCTTGTATGGCCCAATCATCGGCAGGGATTGATGGTTATTATCAGTCCCGGAAAAGAAAACAACGAACTGAAAAGCTTTTATCCCTTTGCAACCGACGGCGGCCAGCATTCTCTGATAATCCGGCAGATCAATGTATGGGAAAGCGGCGTTGAAGCACAAATTGAGGTTGAGATAGGAATAACAACCATCATTTTCTTTGATATTGCCTTTGCAAAACACAGGCTGTGGTACGAAGGTGGAAAAAGTTATGAATTCATTCTTATGGGTATCGCTTATGGCGCAAAGCCATCCGAAGTCATGGAAATGCCAATTAAGCATAACCCTGATCAAATCTCATGGCAGCGCGTCCTTGCAGAAAATCGGGGTGAGCCGATTCCTGAAGAACCAACCATTTTAAGTCTCCGCGGCATGGCCATGTTTATGCAGGTAGATGGATGGGATATCGACGATTACAGTTTCAGAGGGCCAATTAAATCGGTCAAGGATGTTCATGGCGAAATTCTCGGTCAAGAAGGCTGGTTTGTCCGTGTAACTGTATTGCGCTTTGACGACAATGATTTTAATTTGGATATCCTGATAACAAAACGTTCCTGGCAGGGCGACAGCTCGCCCGCTATCGGCCAGGACATTGAAGGCCGTCTGTGGCTGCAAGGCTACCTTTGGGATGCATAATTGGAAACCACGTAAATCTGTATCTGGAATAAAAACTCATGGAAAATCTGGAAAATGACACCCCCGACCTCGTTCCCGCGCGCATGATCAATGAATACGTTTATTGTCCGCGTCTTGCCTACATTGAGTGGGTGCAGGCGGATTTTGCAGAAAATTACGATGTGGCGGAAGGGCGATTTCGCCATCGCCGGGTCGATGAAGAAAAGGGCGCGCTGCCCGATGACATCGCCGAAGAAGACATTATTCATGCACGTTCGGTCATGCTGTCCTCGCCTGCCGAAAATATCATCTCGAAAATCGATGTGATCGAAGGGGATGCAACCGCTGTTATGCCGGTTGACTATAAGCGCGGGGCCGTTCCGGACATACCGGCAAAGGCGTGGGATGCCGACCGTGTGCAAGTGTGCGCGCAGGGGCTTGTGCTTAAGGATAATGGCTATATCTGCAATGACGGGGCAATATACTATGTTGAATCAAAAACAAAAGTTCCTGTCGAATTCGACAATGCATTAATTGCGCAAACCAGGCAGGCTGTCGCCGGTGTCCGGGAAATGGCAAAAAAAGGCATTATCCCGCCGCCGCTCACAGATAGCCCTAAATGTTTCCGCTGTTCTCTGGCGGGCATTTGTCTGCCGGACGAAACGAACATGCTGGCCGGGCGTGTCAAACCGGATGGCGATGCGCTGCGTCGCATTCTTCCTGCGCGCGACGATGCGCTGCCATTATATGTGCAGATGCAGGGGGCAAGAATCGGAAAGTCGGGGGAAGTCTTTGAGGTCCGCGCTAAAAGCGAAAAAGTCGGCGAGTCACGTATATTTGAAACTTCGCATGTAGCCATATTCGGGAATGTGCAGGTGTCAACGCAGGCATTACAGGAGATGTGCATTCGCGGCATCCCGCTGACGCTGTTTACAACCGGTGGATGGTATTATGGATCGGCCACTGGTATGGCTCATAAAAACGTAGAACTTCGGATTGCGCAATACGCAGCCTCCGCAGACCAGTATAAAAGCCTTGCGCTGGCGCGCGAGATGATCGCCGCAAAAATCGACAATTGCAGAACGCTGTTGATGCGCAATCATCAGAATTTACCGGATAAAATCGCGGGCGAACTGAAACGGTATTCAGACGCGGCCAAAACGACAAAGGAAGTCGGCACACTGTTAGGGATAGAGGGAATGGCCGCCCGGACATATTTTTCCGTCTTTGACGGGATGCTGAAAAACAATGCCGGCGCATCATGGGCTTTTGATTTTAATGGACGAAACCGAAGGCCGCCGCTTGATCCGGTCAATGCCCTTCTTTCTTATGCATACGCAATGCTGGTCAAAGACATTACAGTGACTTTATTTGCCGTTGGTTTCGATCCATACTTGGGATTCTACCATACGTTGCGTTATGGGCGGCCATCCCTGGCTTTGGATTTGATGGAAGAATTCCGTCCCATTGTTGCGGATTCCGTCGTTATTTGGATAATTAACAATAGAGTCCTGGCGGATGAAGATTTTATCAAGCGTGGCAAGGCGGTCGCTTTAAAGGCGGAAGCTCGTAAAAAATTTATATCGGCTTATGAACGGCGCTTGGATGCCTTGATTACTCATCCTGTTTTCGGTTATCGGATAAGTTACCGCCGTGTTCTGGAAGTACAAGCCAGACTCCTGGGAAGATTCCTGACTGGCGAGATAGCAGAGTACCCGTCTTTCCGGACGCGGTAATTAACGGTAAAGAGTTGGAAATGATGCGGCTTGTGTATATTGTAACGTACGACATTTGCGATGATAAACGATTGCGTGCTGTGTTTCGGATTATGAACGGCTACGGGGAGCATATGCAGTATTCGGTGTTCCGTTGCGATCTGTCCGATCAGGAAAAAATCCACCTCGTGGAAAAGCTGCATAAGGTATTAAAACATGACGAAGATCAAATATTGCTATTCCCGCTGGGGCCATCCGGGGGCGAAAGAGAAAAAAATATTTACGCGATTGGCAGGGCGTATGTGCCTATTGAAAGAGGTCCTGTAATCGTGTAAATGTTCTTTGAAAATTAAATAGTGAATTTATGCGGCATGGCGTTACGAGCGGCGACATGCCGCCAAAGGCAACGGACCCGCTCGCACTAAGACTGAAAAGCGTTTAAGTGATGTTGATGGTAACGACACAAAAACAATATTCCCATTTCATCGAATGTCTCGCAAGCAGCGCGGGACATTCAATGAAAATAATATTTTACGGAAGATGCACTTTCCACGTCTGAAAAGACGTGGCCCCATTGAAGCTGACTGGCCCCGTGTCAGTGTCGGCGGAGGTAACACCCTTTCCTCGTCGGAAAAGACGTGGCCCCAGTGAAGCTACGTCTGCCAGCGGTGAACTCG
>CAZBGE010000186.1:0-3313 GCA_964491435.1 uncultured Smithella sp. | reverse complement strand
CAGGCGATCGCTTTCGGCCACTCAGCCATCTCTCCGCTGATTATTTCAGGCCTCTATTCTTAAAACATGACGTCTCTCAAAATGCAAGACGCGTGTTATTTTAATCTGGCGGAGGGAGCAGGATTCGAACCCGCGAACCTTTCGGTCAACGGTTTTCAAGACCGCCGCCATAGACCACTCGGCCATCCCTCCATAATTATTATACGGTAATCTTTTCCAGTCCTCTCATATAAGGACGCAAAGCTTCCGGGATGATGATGCTCCCATCCGCCTGCTGGTAATTTTCCATGACGGCCACCACGGTACGCCCCACGGCCAGCCCTGAACCATTCAGGGTGTGGACAAATTCCACTTTGCCCGTGTCTTTCCTGCGGAACCGGATAGACGCGCGTCTGGCCTGGAAATCTTCAAAATTGCTGCACGAAGAAATTTCCCGGTAGGTGTTCTGTCCGGGCAGCCAGGCTTCCACATCATACGTTTTGGCCGAGGAAAACCCCAGATCGGCTGTGCACAGGCACACGGTTCTGAAGGGGATGCCCAGCCTTTTAAGAACTTCTTCCGCATTGGCGGTCAGTTTTTCCAGCTCCTCATAGGAAGACTCCGGCCTGGAAAACTTGACCATCTCCACTTTATTAAACTGGTGCTGGCGGATCAACCCCCGCGTGTCCTTGCCATAGGAGCCGGCTTCCGCCCGGAAACAGGCCGAATAAGCCACCAGATAAACGGGCAGTTTTTCTTCTTCCAGGATTTCATCGCGGTAAATATTGGTGACGGGAACTTCCGCGGTCGGAATCAGATAATACTCCATCCCTTCAATTTTAAATAAATCTTCTTTGAACTTGGGCAACTGGCCCGTTCCGGTCATGCTTTCCGCGTTCACCATGAAAGGCGTGAAGACTTCTGTGTAGCCGTGGCTTCCCGTATGCAGGTCGAGCATGAAGTTGGTGATCGCCCGCTCCAGAGCAGCGCCTGCCGCGCGGTAAAGCGTAAAACGCGCGCCGGTGATTTTTGCGCCGCGCGCGAAATCCAAAATGTTGAGATTTTCTCCCAGATCGAAATGCTGCTTGGGTTCAAAGTTAAAAACAGGCTTTTCACCCCATACGCGCACCACCGGATTATCTTCAGAGCCCGCGCCCCGCGGCACAGATTCATGCTGGATATTCGGCACGATCATGACAAAGGCATTCAGCTCTTCTTCCGTCACGCGCAGGCTTTCGTCGTAATCCTTGATTTTAGCCGACACGTCGCCCATTTTTGCAATCAGCGCGGAGGCATCTTCTT
This sequence comes from uncultured Smithella sp., assembly GCA_964491435.1. GTDB lineage: Bacteria > Desulfobacterota > Syntrophia > Syntrophales > Smithellaceae > UBA8904. Next base: position 2,032 of record CAZBGE010000186.1, on the reverse strand, counting down.
TTTTCTTTTTGAGCTCGCCAACTTGCTTGGAAACACTGTTGCGTTCGTTGCGCAGGGTTTCGACGGCCTGTAAAATGTCGCGCCGCTTGGCGTCCAGAGTCGCAAAACGGTCAAAATCGATTTTCTGGCCCCGTTCCTCCATCTTCTTTTGGACAAACTCGACATTCTGTCTTAAATACTTGATATCCAGCATATTACCCCTTCATGGCCTTTTACGGATACACCCCGCTAAGGACGGGAATTTCTATCACTTCAGCATGGTGAAGTCAATGCTTTTATCGGCTGAAGAAAGAGACGTTCTCCATATTCGGCATTTTCAGGCAAAGGGCATATCCTTGCCGTTGCCCATCCCAGTTCATATCCCGTTCCCAGGGACGGTGCGGTGACTTCAACGGCCAAGATTTTGCAGGATTTCAGCCAGGCCATATTCCGGTCATGGACGAATTGGCCGTTCGGCCCATCATGTCCTTTTATCGAAAGAGCGGGATTTGAGACGAATCAAATTAATTTCTTATGAACGAGTTTTTTCTTGACATGCCGGGATGTGCTTTCTATATGTCTCTCCGCTTGAGGATAGCGATTGCCGGATTTTATCTCATCATTAAAGGAGAAATGATTATGCAAAACAAAATGAAAAGTTGGCGCGCGGCGGGAACGAAAACCTTGTTTACTGTGTTATTGATTTTAGTTTTGGCCGTCTCTGGCGCAAATTCAGTTTTTGCACAGGGCGCAGAGGACAAATCATTGCAATGCTATAAGGAAATTGCCAAAACCATTGTCCATGCCACGGCAACGGGACTGGGAGAAATTGTAAAAAACGCCAAATCGGAACAGGAAAAGATTGCTCTGATTCGCTCCTTTATCAATCCTATCCGTTTTTATCCGGACAAATCGGGATATTTCTACGGCTACGACTTCCAGTGCGTGAATATTGCTCATGCGACACAAAAAGATCTGCCGGGGAAAAATCTTTATAATCATAAAGATATCAAGGGAAAATATGTTATTCGCGAATTGAGCGCCGCAGCGAAAAAGGGCGGCGGATTTGTCGATTTCTACTGGCTGAAACCAGGCGTCAAGGGCGAACAGAAAAAGCTGGGGTATGTTGAACCTGTTCCGGGAACAAAATATTTCATCGGCACCGGCGTTTATCTGCCATAGTTCCGATCATTTTGAAGGGTATGATACTTCCTCCAGCAAGGCATATTTGGAAACCAGATGATTTCCGAGGAGGCCTCCTGCCGTGAATTTGGAGGATCGCGCGTGTAAAAATCACGATCCCCAACCGCATTGAATATCTCCCCCCGGCATCGGGCTTTGTTTTTCAATTCGCCCGGCTGGCTGGTTTCGCTTCGGAGTCCTGTGAAAAAATCGCTCTTTCCGTGGAAAACGGAAGCTTTCCTGTCTTCCTCGCGACAATGGGCAGCTCACGTCAAGCTGCCGTCGATATCTTTATAGAAGTCCGGGTAAAGTTTCTTCAGACAATCCGGACAAATGCCATGAGAAAATTGGGCTTCGCTGTGCTGGGTCACATAGGACTCGACATGCTGCCAGTATCCCTCGTCATCCCGGATTTTTTTACAGCTTGAGCAAATGGGCACGATGCCTCTCAGGGTTTTAATTTCTTCCAGGGCCTTTTGAAGCTTTGCGACCAGTTCTTTCAGTTCATTGTCTTTCTTTTTGCGCTCGGTGATATCCCTGGCAATCTCCAGAAAGTAAGTTTTTTCCTCCATGACCAATTTGCTCGCACTGATTTCGACATGGATGACATTGCCGTTCTTGCAGCGATGCCTTGTCTCAAACAGGATGTTGTCCCGTCTGTCGAAGGCGGCAATTTCCTGATCAACCGATTCCAGAGACGCCGGATCCCTCAGCTCTCGCAGATTCATCCCGATCATTTCCTCGCGCCGGTAGCCGTAAGTTTGCAAGGTCCATTGGTTCACCTCGACGATTTTCCAGGAATCATCCATCATGAGAATGATTTCGTTGGCATTTTGCGTAAGAATTTCGTAGCGCTTCAGCAGGAATTGCC
>CAZBGE010000185.1:0-3363 GCA_964491435.1 uncultured Smithella sp. | reverse complement strand
CCGACAAGGAGCCGGCAGCAATGGCCTTCTCCACCTGACCATTTCTCAACAAGCGAATCAACTTTTCGCCAACCGCGCAGATTGAAATAACCAACGCAGAAATCTGCACGTTCCGACAAAGCCATCGCGTCCGAAAGGGTGGGTAAAAGATGCTTTTCAATGTTGTCGAATATTTGGGGCATTTTGTTTGCCTCCTCTTGAAGTCCGGAATCTAATCCGTTTTCTTTTCACGTTTAGCTTTGATTTATCTCTCTTTACCCTTTGTACTTTACGCTTCTCACTTTGCTATCCCATCACTTCCCAATGCCCGCCTTTATCAGGACCGATGTAGCGGATCAGGCCTCTTGGACATGGCTTTCTTGGAAATGTAAGGATTGTGAGCCACCAGAATTAACATTTTCTTCTGATTTTCTACCAACCCACACGGACTTTCCGCCCAACCCTTTGCCGGTTGCTTGCCAATATCTTCTTTCAAGGCAAATTTCGGAGGTCAGATCATGTTTATTTTTACGCTTTTCTTCGTCGTGAATGAGCGTTTCGATGATTTTATTATTTGTCTTTTTCTGTTTCACTTTCCAACACTTTCATCATCACTTGCCACCATCGACTATTCAATCACTTCCCAATGCCCGCCTTTGTCCGGACCAATGCGCTTTAGACGACCTTTTTTTTGCAGACTGGAAAGATGGTATTTGATGCCATCAGCGGTAATTCCAATTCTCTCTGAGAGTTCGTTGCGGCTTATGGATGGATTCGCAGCAATTATGTTCAGAATCTTCTGGGTAGTTTTCTGGGTAGTTTTCTGGGTAGTTGCTACACTTTCTTCTATAATGCCGCGCTTGGATGATTTCCTCCAAAACCTCGCGACAAAAAGTGAAGAACCAATTTCTTCGAATTCTGTCGCCGGCTCCTTCGCTAAAATCATCTTGATACCGCGGCCCCATTTCTCAATCAGATGCCGGCGCTGGAAGAGTTCCGCCAGAAGTTCATTGCGCCGCATCGAAACCATCTTTTCCCGGATATCGGAAATGGTCAGTCCGCCATAAAGCAGGCCGGGGTTGCGAATTTCCAGACGATCCTTGAAGACGGCAATGTTAACCGAATCGTATTCGCGGTAATCCCGATGACAGAAAGCATTGATGATGGCCTCACGAAAGGCTTCCCGGTCAATCTCGGGAACATCCACACGCAACAGGCCTTCCACACGCATACCGATATTGATGTGCTCCAGAATATACTCTTCGGCCTTCTCGATGAGCGTAAAGATATCTCCGGTTATGTCTTTCATATCCAGTGTTACGGTTGTGTCTGCTGTTCCAAACGTGGCGCAGCGCAATCTGGCATTGGGAAAATATTTCTCCGGTTTTTTGGCAAAACACAAAACGGCGGCATTAAGCAATTTGTGCTTCTTGATCAGATTGAGTTTGATGAGTGCATTTTGAACCGTATCGTATTTAAGCCCGCAGGATTTCAGAAAACGTTTCAGTTTAGCGCTGCTGATGTCGTCCGGTGTTGCCAGGGGGCAGATTTCCGTGTCCCAACGCAGGCGATCGCGGTTTTTTTCCAGGATGAAATTTTCCAGTTCTCTGGCGCTTAACTGACGGTCTTCGTCGCCTACCCGGATGTAACCCCTTCCATAGGCGTAATAGGGCGTTTCTTTACCTTCCACCTGCACCCGGATGCAAGGCTTGCCATCCATGGTCACTTTTTCAACGGATGGATATGTCTTGGGTTCGATATGATCGCCGATTGTCCGGGAGACTTCCCGCAAACTGGCCTCAGAGATATTCTGACCAACGGCGGTTCCATCATTCTTAATCCCAAACCACAACTCGCCGCGCTGATGCTTATTGAGCATGGCTGCCAGTGAAACAATGCCCGCTTTCAATTCACCGGTGGATTTCTTCAGTTCTAAAGTTTCCGATTCAATCAATTGCATTTCATTCCTGCGCTATAATGTTTTAGAGATGATCCGTCTTTTTCTTACGCATGGTTTTGATCATTTTCCCTTTTAGATATTATTACAGTGCGACGGAGTATGGGTAGAAGCAGGAAAAGACCTTGTCACCTGGCATAGATCTGCCCTACGGCCAATAAGGAGGATTCCATACTCCCGCATCAGAACTGCATGAACCACTAACAAAAAAATCTCTGGCGGCTGTAAAACAATTTCCTTTGCAGCATGCCGAAAACTGATTGTTACATCGATTCACATATGACAAGCAGCCGGATCCGCTCAGCGTACCGCCATTGGACATGCCCCAATCACACGGCCAGCAATGTCCAAGGCGACCACGACTTGCGACGCAGGCCGGTACTTTAATTGTACCGCAGAAAACCCGTGCTGTCTCTCCGGGACCCCAGCAATACATATCAAAGTCTTCGCAAACTGCCCATGCTGAGCTCCACGCTGCAATCAGCATGATCCCCACTACCGCTGTTGCCAAAGCTTTTTTCATACTCCCTCTCTTTGGGCCTGTTGTTTTGGTTCCGATACTGTTGCCGGGGCAGATAACAATTTATAAATACTTCCTTTTTGCATTTCAGATTTTATTAACGGTGTGACGGAGTATAGGAAGAAGCAGGCAATATGTCAATGGAATTATAAGGATTATGAATGGTCCCAAAATAATATTAGCTCGGAAACCAGTTTAATGATTTCTGGATTCCCGCCGGATGTTCACCCGGCGAATGCTGGGCGGGAAACCCTCATGTCCCTCGTGACGCCACGTGGGCATGAAAATAAGCGACGCGCCGAGGTCATTCGCGGGTCTAAAGACCCGCACTACGTCTTTTTGCATGTAGTTCGCACCTTCAGGTGCGCTTGTCGCTTTGTCTTGATTCTATTTTTATAGTAATAACGAAAATGGTGAAGTTGCAGGATAACAGGCGCGGACTGGGCTATCACCCCGCACTACGCGCTGCGATGTGTTGACATGGGAGAAAGGCCAGATGTATTTCTTACGCCCAGCGCCAGGCGCCGCCCTGATCGGTTTGATCGAACTTCAAATAGCCACGTCCGATAAAATCGTTGACGGTATTTCCAACCTGACGCGGGTCGAAGGAGACGGCCTTTTTCATGCGTTCAGCCAGAATTTGCCGGGCTGTATCCCCGCCGCCGTTTAACGATGCCGCATCGATGACACCCAGTTTTTCCACCAGGTCTCCCTTGAGCATGACAAACGTCATGTGCATGCGGTTGTTGCCTTCCACGCGCATGTTGTCGTAATCGGAATTGCCATCTTTCTGATAGTTGTCCAGCACTCGCTGCCAGTCGCTGTTGACTTCGTTGTCATAGACGGCGACGAAATCCCGGATGTCCTGCGGCGAAAGCTCCGCCGTGCGCACGATGGCGTCGTTGGC
>CAZBGE010000184.1:0-3484 GCA_964491435.1 uncultured Smithella sp. | reverse complement strand
CGTAATCCTACCGGGTTAACCTTCTGACCCAATATCGTTCCTCCTTACCTTTCATCCAAAACAACGGTGATATGTGACATTCTTTTTTTAATTCCTGCCGCTCTTCCCTGAGCTCTCGCCCGCCATCTCTTTAAAGACGGTCCCTGGTCAACAAATATTTCCTTAACATACAGTGTGTTTTCGTCAATATTGGGATTCTGTGCGGCATTGGCGACAGCTGACTTCAGTAACTTGGCAACAATACCAGCTGAATATTTCCTTGTGTAAATAAGGATATTACGTGCCTCCTGCACCTTCTTGCCTCGAACCAGATCAACTACAAGCCGAACTTTCTGCGGCGACACTCGAATATATTTTGCAACTGCTTTTGCTTCCATATCTTATCAACTCCAAACATGTACGTTTGCGCTTTAATTACTTCACTTTTTAACTTTCGTTTTCCGATCACCGGAATGAGAATAAAAAGTCCTGGTTGGCGCAAATTCACCCATTTTATGTCCCACCATATTTTCCGTTACATAAACTGGAATGAATTTTTTTCCATTATGTACGGCAAACGTATAACCAATCAATTCTGGTGTGATAGTTGAACGCCGCGACCAAGTCTTAATGACATTTTTACTGCTTTCGGCCTCCATTTTTCTTACCTTAGCCAGTAAACTTTCTTCAATATAAGGACCTTTTCTGATCGAACGTGCCACGTTTTCTTAACCTCTTCTCTTGACGATATACTTATCAGTTCTCTTGTTTTTTCTTGTTTTATGACCCTTTGTCGGAACGCCCCAAGGAGTACAGGGATGACGACCGCCTGACGATTTTCCCTCGCCACCCCCCATCGGATGGTCAACAGGATTCATGACTACGCCACGATTGTGAGGTCTTTTACCAAGCCATCGGGTTCGTCCAGCTTTACCGATACTGACATTTTCATGCTCATGATTTCCAACCTGGCCAATTGTCGCCATGCATTCTATAAATACTTTGCGAACTTCACCAGAAGGAAGCCTCACCTGAGCATATGTTCCTTCTTTTGCCATTAACTGTCCGTAAGCTCCAGCCGACCTAATCAGCTGGCCTCCTCGGCCAACTTTTAATTCTACGTTATGAATTAACGATCCCAGAGGTATATTCTTCAATGGAATCGCATTGCCTGGTTTGATGTCGACTTTTTCACCGCTAATGATTTCATCTCCCACACTGAGTTGGGCAGGCGCTACAATGTACCTTTTCTCACCGTCACGATAATTAAGCAATGCTATCCGAGCCGACCGATTTGGGTCATACTCAATAGAAGCGACTTTTGCAGGGATATTTGCCTTGTTTCTGCAGAAATCAACGATACGATATTTTCTCTTATGCCCGCCGCCAATGAAGCGCGCCGTAATCCGGCCATAACTATTACGACCGCCGCTTTTCTTAATTGGCTTTAGGAGTTTTTTTACCGGTTCAGTCGAGGTTATCTCTGTAAAATCAGATACACTTTGGAATCTCCTGCCTGGCGATGTCGGTTTATACTTGATAATTCCCATTTGCTATATCCTTAAATCTTTTTATACGCCCTCTGCAACTTCGATACGGCTACCCTTAGCTAAAGTCACAATCGCTTTTTTCCAGGAACTTTTCTGCCCTATGACACGTCCCATTCTTTTCTTCTTACCTAATACCTGAATCACGCGAACATCCGTCACTTTAACCTTAAACAATTTTTCAACAGCATCACCAATTTCAACTTTATTGGCTTTACGGGCAACTTCAAAGTGATACTTATTAGACACTTCACGGTCTATGTTACTTTTTTCTGTAAGAATTACCTTCTTAATAATTTTATGAAGTTCCATTATACCAACAATGCCCCCTCAATCTTTTTTATAGAGGGTTCAAAAAGAACCAAATGATCATAATTCAAGACATCATAAACATTAATACCTTCGGACCGAATCATTTTAATATCTCGAATATTCCTTGAGGATTTCGACAGAATAACATTGTCCCGATCAAGAACAAAAAGCGCTTTTTTCATGCCAAAAAGATTAATTACTTTCTGAAAAGCCTTGGTGCTGATTTTGTCCATGGGAAAATCACGAAGAACCGTCATTCTGTCCTCTTTGACTTTCATGCTAAGGGCGGAAATTAACGCATTCTTCCGGACTTTTTTCGGAACACAGTAGGAATAATCTCGTGGCTGTGGCCCAAAAACAGTACCCCCTCCCCTCCAGATCGGAGAGCGTGACGTTCCTGATCGGGCGCGCCCCGTTCCTTTTTGACGCCAAGGCTTTTTCCCTCCACCACTGACATCTCCTCGTTGCTTGGTTGCGGACGTTCCAGATCGTCGCGAAGCCAATTGCATCTTCACAACCTCATAAATCGTTGCTTCGTTGACTTCCGCACCGAATACCGCATCATTCAACTCAACTTGAGCAACCTTATTTTTTTCAATATCAAAAACATCTGCGACTGCCATGTCTACAACTCCACTGATTTATAAACTCTTTTTCCGGGCTTGCTTAATCAACACATAACCATTTTTACATCCGGGAATCGAACCTTTAACCAACAGTAAATTTCTATCGGGACGCGCTTGCCAGATCTGAAGATTTTGAATTGTTTTACGAACATCGCCCATATGCCCGCCCATCCTAGAACCTTTGAAAACACGGGAAGGATCCGCGCTGGCAGATCCAATCGACCCTGGAGCCCGATGATGCATGGAACCGTGTGTCGCCCGACCACCGCCGAAACCATGCCGTTTAACAACCCCCTGAAAACCTTTTCCCTTGGATACACCAACGACGTCGACATAATCGCCCGCTTTAAAAATATCAGACGCAATTTCCTGTCCGGCTTCGAATTTTCCTGCCTCGGCGGGAAATTCTTTAAGAATACGGAAAAAACCCTTATTCGCTTTATTCATGTGCCCTTGCAACGGTTTCGTCACATTCTTTTGCTTCACACGGCTATATCCGACTTGAATGGCATCATAGCCGTCTTTTACTTTTGTTTTTACCTGGACAACAATTGACGGTTCAACCTCAATGGCTGTAACACCAACAGCGGCGCCATCTTCAGCAAATATCTGCGTCATGCCTAATTTTTTCCCAATGATTCCCTTGTTCATCATCATCCAACTTTTAGATAAATAAAGCTACAATACTCAACATTCCAGAAAATGGCATGGTTTATAGCCACCTTCCACCACCGATATTTCAATGCCTACGCTTTTATTTCGACATCCACTCCCGCCGACAAATCCAATTTCATCAATGCATCAACGGTGGCTTGCGTCGGTTCAACAATATCAATCAATCTTTTATGCGTACGAATTTCAAATTGCTCCCGCGATTTCTTATCAACATGAGGCGAACGATTGACACAGTACTTGTTGATTTCCGTAGGAAGAGGTATGGGACCTGCAACACGTGCACCAGTCCTTTTTGCAGTATCTACTATTTCTTCGACAGAACGATCCAGCAGTTTATAATCGTAA
>CAZBGE010000183.1:0-3514 GCA_964491435.1 uncultured Smithella sp. | reverse complement strand
AGACGAATTCTTATCTTTTGTTCTTTCATTGATCGGATAACCTATTCCAGTTTCTATGCAATAACCTTGCTTACAACCCCTGCGCCAACTGTTCTGCCACCTTCGCGGATAGCAAATCTAAGCTGCTCTTCCATAGCAATGGGCATGATAAGTTCTACACTCATTTTAACATTATCGCCCGGCATAACCATTTCCACGCCCTCGGGAAGCGTTGCGACACCCGTCACATCCGTTGTCCGGAAATAAAACTGCGGACGATAACCAGAGAAGAAAGGCGTATGACGGCCGCCTTCTTCTTTGGTCAGAACGTAAACAGCCGCCTCAAACTTTGTATGGGGTGTAATGGAACCGGGTTTAGCGACAACCTGGCCTCTTTCCACTTCCTCGCGTTTAATGCCGCGAATCAACAAACCGACGTCATCGCCGGCACGTCCTTCATCCAAGGTTCTACGGAACATTTCAACACCCGTAACAACCGTTTTAATAGTGGGACGAATACCGATAATTTCTACTTCTTCGCCAACTTTAATAATGCCGCGATCAACTCTTCCCGTTACAACTGTACCACGGCCGGAAATCGTAAAAACATCACCAACGGGCATCAGGAAGGGCTTATCTGTATCACGTTTCGGTTCCGGTATGTAATCATCAACCGCTTTCATCAGCTCTTCGATACATTTTACATCGGGAGAATTGGTGTCCTCGGCTTCCAGTGCCTTGAGTGCCGATCCGCGGACGATGGGGAGATCATCGCCGGGGAATTCATACTGGGTTAAAAGCTCACGCAATTCCAGTTCCACAAGATCCAATAATTCAGGATCATCAACCAGATCAACTTTATTCATGAAAACAACAACATAGGGAACTTGAACCTGTCGTGCAAGGAGAATATGTTCTCTTGTCTGCGGCATTGGACCATCGGAGGCAGCCACAACCAGAATTGTTCCATCCATATGAGCGGCGCCGGAAATCATGTTTTTAATATAGTCAGCATGGCCGGGGCAATCCACGTGAGCGTAGTGTCTCTTTTCTGTTTCGTACTCCACGTGAGAAATATTGATCGTAACGCCGCGTTCCTTTTCTTCCGGTGCATTATCAATCGAATCAAAAGCCCGGAATTCCGCAAAACCCTTTTTGGCCAGATATTTTGTAATGGCGGCTGTTAATGTGGTTTTACCGTGATCCACATGACCGATGGTTCCTATATTTAAATGCGGCTTAGTCCTTTCAAATTTTTTCTTTGCCATCTCACCTTTCCTCCTTAACTTTGAATGGTTGGTTTCCTTATCGTATCGTATTCAATTTATTAAAATTTATAATGTGCAAAGGCCTTATTCGCCTCCGCCATTTTATGCACAGCCTCTCTTTTCTTAATCGCCCCACCGCGATTGTTCGCCGCGTCGATTAATTCAGCAGCCAGTTTTTCACGCATGGTCTTTTCGGTTCGTTCTTGAGCATTCGAAATTAACCAGCGGATCGCTAAAGCCGTACGCCTTGCCGGAACAACTTCTGTTGGTACCTGGTAGGTAGAACCACCTACCCGCCGCGATTTCACTTCGATAACCGGTTTCACGTTATTGACGGCCTTTTCAAAAAACTCAACAGGCTGCTCTTTGACTCTTTTCTCAATGATGTCAAAAGCTCCATACAAAATACTTTCTGCCACACTCTTTTTCCCTCTCTTGAGCAAAGAGTTTACAAATCTAGCAACCAGCTTGTTATTATATTTGGGATCCGGCAGAATTTCCCTTTTTTCTATTTCGCGTCTTCGTGGCATTTTCCTGTCCTTCGTTTAACTTGGCTTTTTTGCACCGTATTTTGATCGGCTCTTTTTGCGGTCGACAACACCCACGGCATCAAGAGCGCCTCTGACAATATGATATCTTACACCCGGCAAATCCTTCACTCTGCCACCACGAACCAGAACAACCGAATGTTCTTGAAGATTGTGACCGATACCGGGAATATACGACGACACTTCATAACCGCTGGTCAGTCGCACTCTGGCCACCTTACGCAGAGCAGAATTCGGCTTTTTGGGTGTTGTCGTATAAACTCTCACACACACCCCGCGACGCTGCGGTGAACCGGCCAAAGCCGGGGCGTTTGTTTTTCTCTTAATTTGGGTTCTGCCTTTGCGAACCAGTTGACTAATTGTCGGCATTTCTCCTCCCGAACGTTTCGCTGCATTTTGAAAGCAGCAGCAAATCTGCGGTAACTATCAATTCATGTTGTTTCTGTCAAGCAATTTCTTCCTGATTTTCATTTATTCTGCAATCGCTTCCCCGTCAACATCCTCATTCTCATTTCCAACCTTGATACCCAGCTTACGATACATCACTAAACCTGTGCCTGCCGGTATTAAACGCCCCATAATAACGTTTTCCTTGAGACCCCGCAACCAGTCAGTTTTGCCGGAAAGAGAGGCTTCCGTAAGCACTCTTGTCGTCTCCTGGAAGGATGCTGCCGAGATAAAACTCTGAGTACTGAGAGACGCCTTTGTGATACCCAATAGCAACGGGTCACCAATGGCCGGCCGCCCACCTTGAGCCATCACCTTATCATTTTCTTCTTGGAAGCGGTAACGTTCAACCTGCTCATCAGCAATAAAAACCGTGTCACCCGGATCGGTAATCCGGACTCGCCGCAACATCTGACGAACGATGACTTCCATGTGCTTATCATTAATTTTAACACCCTGCAAACGATAAACTTCCTGAACTTCATCAACCAGATATCTGGCCAGCTCTTTTTCGCCTTTAATCGCTAGAAGATCATGAGGATTATTGACGCCATCCATGAGAGCGTCGCCGGGCGTCACCCGATCACCCTCCTGAACACTGATATGCTTTCCCTTGGGAATCAGGTATTCCTTTTCTTCACCAATTTCCGGGGTCACGACAACTTTACGCTTGCCTTTGGCATCCTTCCCAAAAGCGACAATACCATCAATTTCGCTAATTACAGCATAATCTTTGGGTTTGCGCGCTTCAAACAACTCAGCAACCCGAGGCAAACCACCCGTAATATCTTTTGTTTTCGTTGTCTCACGGGGAATCTTCGCCAGAATATCACCTGCCCGAACTTCATCCCCTTCGGAAACGACGATATTAACGCCGACGGACAGGAGGTAGCGCGCCACAGCATTAGTTCCGGCAAGCTTCGCAGTTTTCCCCTTACTGTCTTTAATAGAAACACGCGGTCTTAAATCGCCGCCTTTGAATTCCGTAATAACTTTACGGGACAGACCGGTGACTTCATCAACCTGCTCCTGCATGGTTTTTCCTTCAATAATATCACCGTACTTGATTGTGCCATCCACTTCCGCCAGAATCGGGATAGAGAAAGGATCCCATTCGGCAATCAACTGCCCGCGTTTCACGGAGCTGTCATCGCTGACTTTGAGATGGGCACCGTACGGCACAGTGTATTTACCGCGGCTACGTTGCTGCTCATCAAGCACATGAACTTCGCCATGACGATTCATGACCACATAATCATTTTCTCTGGTTTT
>CAZBGE010000182.1:0-3527 GCA_964491435.1 uncultured Smithella sp. | reverse complement strand
GACAAACAGCTCTACCGCCTGACCATGAAAGCCACGGTTGAAAATCAGCCAAACCTGCATCTGCGCCAGGCCATGGTGGAAAGCATCGTTGTTGAAGACGGCAGGGCAACGGGAGTCCTCGATGTCAGCGGCCATTTTTACTGCGCGAAAAAAATTGTCATCACCACGGGGACGTTTTTAAACGGCCTGGTGCATATCGGAACGTCGCAGACACCCTCGGGTCGCGCCGGAGAGCTGGCTTCCGTGGGTCTGGCCCGTCAGCTCCGGCAGCTGGGCTTTGATGTCGGACGGATGAAAACCGGCACACCGCCACGCCTCAAAGCCTCGTCCATCGACTTTTCCGTTCTGGAGCGTCAGGACAGCGACGCCGCGCCCGCGCCTTTTTCCTTTACCACCCGCGCCCTCAGGCCGGAGCGTCTGCCGTCGTACTTTTCCGCCACATCTGCTGAAACCCATCGCGTGATCCGGGACAACATTCATCACTCCCCGTTATACTCCGGCGTCATCAAGGGCGTGGGAGCGCGCTACTGCCCCTCGCTGGAAGACAAGGTCATGCGCTTTGGCGAGCGGCAAAGCCATCCGGTGGTGCTGGAGCATGAGGGCCTTGATACGCAGGAAGTTTATGCCAAGGGGCTGGGCAACTCTCTGCCGCTGGAATTGCAGTATCAGATTGTCCACAGCGTCCGGGGGCTGGAGCAGGCGGAGATCATGCGTCCGGCTTACGCTGTCGAATATGATTTCGTGCAGCCCAGCCAGCTTAAAAACACACTGGAAACAAAGCTCATTGCCGGATTGTATCTGGCCGGACAGATCAACGGCACTTCCGGTTATGAAGAAGCGGCGGCGCAGGGCCTCTGGGCCGGGATCAACGCGGCGCGGTCCTTGCGGGGCGCGCCGCCTTTTGTGCTGGACCGCTCTGAAGCTTACATGGCGGTGATGATCGACGATCTGGTCACACGCGGCGTGGACGAGCCCTACCGGATGTTCACCTCGCGCGCCGAATACCGCCTGATTCTGCGGGAAGACAACGCCGTCATCCGCCTGATGGGCAGGGGCTGCGAACTGGGTCTGATCGACCGCGCGCATTATCAGGAACTGCAAAGTAAAATGAGCTGGATCGAACAGGGGATCGCCTATCTCAAAACCGTATCCGTCAAACCGTCACCGGAGCTCAACGACAGGCTGGCTTCCCTGTCCTCTCCGCCGATTACGCAGGCCACTAATCTGTACTGCCTCCTGAAAAGACATGAGGTTGCCTATGACGATCTGGCCGGACTTCCCGGCTGGGAGCCGCAGGAGGATCCCTTTGTGAAAAAGCAGATCGAAATCGAAATCAAGTACGAAGGCTATATCAAGCGCCAGTTCGAGGCGACGAAAAAACTAAAGGATCAGGAAAAAAAGAAAATACCGCCGGACTTTGATTATTCGTCTGTTCCCGGCCTTTCCAACGAACTGCGCACAAAGCTTACCTGCGTTGCGCCGGCCACCATCGGCCAGATGGAGCGCATCCCCGGCATGACCGAGGGCGCTATTTCCGCCGTGCTGATCATGCTGAAGAAGCGGGAGTTGTCAGGCGCTTGAAGTTTGTGCGAAAGAGAAGTGTGGAGAACTTGACAAAAGTCACTCAACCCGTCATTACTGCGCAAATAGAATCAAGGCAAAGCGGTAAGCGCACCTGACGGTACGCACTACGTAAAATGTAGTTCGGGTCTTTAGACCCGTAAATTACAGTGGCGCGCCATTTATTTTCATGCCCTGTTGTGTCACGAGGGACGTGAGGGTTTCCCGTGTGGCGTCGAAGTGCATCCTACCGGTTAAACTATCGATCCTCAAAAATGAGGCAAGCCTGAATCATGAACTGTTTTTCCATTCATATTTTTTCTCATTTTTTTCTCCCTTGACATTTAAGTGTTAATTCATTAAGAAGCGTTGCGTTCACTTCATGAACGGAACATGACGATGCAAAAAAAAGAAAAAATAGAAACAGGTGAAATGCTGACGCTTTTGCGCGTCATTAGCGAAAATCCGCAAATGACGCAGCGCGCGCTGTCATCTTCCATGGGTGTCAGTCTGGGCAAAGTCAATTTTTTAGTGAAAGCGATGATTGAAAAAGGTTTTATCAAAGTGGGGAATTTTAAAAACTCCCGGAATAAAATCGCGTACCTGTACTGCCTGACGCCAAAGGGCATCGAAGAAAAATCGAGGATTACATACCATTTTCTGAAGCGGAAACTTGCGGAATATGAAAAGCTGGAAGCTGAGATCCGGCAATTGCGCGAAGAAGTAAAAGAAGAGAATATAGCAGGTTTATTATAAGGCGGTGCATGAATAACCTATTTTAACTTAAAGGTTATTCATGATATTGACACTTGCCGTGCAACAAGCAGGATATTTTCCCTGGATGTAACATGTAATCCAGAGAGCGGAGCTGTATCAAGTACTTGTTTTTACTGTTCACAATTTTCATCAAGGAAGGATTTTATGGCTAAACTATTAATCACAGGCGGTTGCGGATTTATCGGGTCCAATTTTGTCCGCCACGCCTTGCAACAGCATCCCGATTACCGGATCGTCAATCTGGACAAACTTACCTACGCCGGCAATCCCGGCAACCTGACCGATATTGAAGAGAAGACTCAATATCGTTTTGTGAAAGGCGATATTACGGATGCCGGTTTGGTCCGGCAAATCTTTGCCGAGGAGCAAATTGACACAGTCGTACATTTTGCAGCCGAATCCCATGTTGACCGCAGTATCACAGGACCGGCCGAATTTGTGCAAACCAATATTGTCGGAACCTTTAATCTGCTGGAAGCCGCGCGGGAAGCTTGGCTGAAAGACACGCAGAATGATGCATTCAAAAAAGGATGCAGATTTCTGCATGTCAGCACAGACGAAGTTTACGGTTCCCTGGGGGAAACCGGCGCATTTCAGGAGACCACCCCTTACGATCCCCGTTCGCCTTATTCCGCCAGTAAAGCATCCTCCGACCATCTGGTCAGCGCCTATTTCCATACCTACGGCCTGCCGGCGTTAATTACCAATTGCTCCAACAACTATGGCCCCTATCAGTTTCCGGAAAAGCTCATTCCTTTGATTATCAACAACGCCCTTCAGGGAAAGGCTTTGCCGGTTTACGGCGACGGTAAAAACGTCCGCGACTGGCTGTATGTTGTCGATCACTGCGAAGCCATTCTCACTGTTTTACAGAAAGGCAAAATTGGTGAAACCTACAATATCGGCGGCAACAGCGAAAAGCAGAATATTGAAATCGTTCACACTGTCTGCGACATCCTGGATGAAAAAACCGGCCTCCTGCCGGGAGGCAAGGACAGGAGATCGCTTATCACTTATGTCAAAGACCGCGCCGGTCATGATCGCCGCTACGCTATCGATGCTACAAAAATCCGTACAGAACTGGGATGGGCTCCCAAAGTAACCTTCGCCGAAGGCATGAAAAAAACCGTTGGATGGTACCTCGATCACAAACCCTGGATCGCTTCCGTTACCGACGGCAGCTACCGGGA
>CAZBGE010000181.1:0-3592 GCA_964491435.1 uncultured Smithella sp. | reverse complement strand
GCGTGGCGCTCTTCCAGCTGAGCTACCCGCCCATATGCCCCAAAAAAGCTGCATGCCTTCTAGCAATATTGAGATTCCTTGTCAAGCTATAAATCAGAAATCTCCGTTAATTTACAGGCAGAGCGCTAATCTGCATATTAGTTGGAACATTCTCGTTAAAATTATCATCATCTTTGACAAAAGCAATATCCAATACCTCATCGATATGATCAACAAAAATTATTTTGATAGCGTTTTGGACATTTTGCGGCACTTCCGCCAAGTCTTTTTCATTATCTTTAGGAATTATAACAATTTTAATATTTCCGCGATGAGCCGCAAGAATTTTCTCTTTGAGACCGCCGATAGGCAGTACCCTGCCTCGCAATGTGATTTCACCAGTCATCGCCAGATCAGCGCGAACTTTTTTCTTCATCAGGGCTGAGGCAATGGATGTAGCCATCGCAATACCAGCAGATGGACCATCCTTTGGAATTGCACCTTCGGGAACATGGACATGAATGTCCATTTTCTTATAGAAACTTTTCGGTAAACCGAATTTCTCTGCGCGCGCACGGATATAAGTTAGAGCTGCCTGAACCGATTCCTGCATGACGTCACCCAGTTTTCCAGTCATCACCATGCGGCCCGTCCCTTCCATAATGGATGCTTCAATCGCCAGCAATTCGCCGCCTACTTCCGTCCAAGCCAAGCCGGTTGTCAAACCAACCTGATTTTTCTCCTCTGTTTCCCCGTGACGGAATTTGGGAACTCCTAAATATTTTGGAATGCTTTTCGAACTGACTACAATCTTCTTATTGGCTCCATTACTGACTATTTCTTTAGCGACTTTGCGGCAGACAGATGCAATTTCACGCTCCAAATTGCGCACTCCAGCCTCTCTTGTATATTGACGGATGATGCGGAGCACGGAACCTCTTGTGAATTCAACATTTTCAGCGACAAGACCGTTGGCTTCCATTTCTTTGTTTAGAAGGAATTTTCTGGCAATTTGCATTTTCTCCTGTTCCGTATAACCTGCGATACGAATCACTTCCATTCTATCCTGCAAAGGCGCCGGTATCGTCTGTAAAACGTTGGCTGTCGTAATAAATAGAATGTCGGACAAATCATAATCCACGTCCAGATAATTATCATTAAAAGCAACGTTTTGTTCGGGATCGAGCACTTCGAGTAAGGCCGAAGAGGGATCGCCGCGGTAATCGGAACTCAGCTTATCCACCTCATCCAAACAGAAGACGGGATTATTCGACCCGGCTTTTTTCAAGGACTGAATGATCTTGCCCGGCATAGCGCCAATGTATGTTCTGCGATGACCGCGAATTTCTGCTTCATCACGAACGCCGCCTAGAGAAATACGGACAAATTTTCGATTTGTTGCACGGGCGACAGACTTGGCAATAGACGTTTTACCTACACCGGGAGGCCCAACAAGGCAAAGGATTGGTCCTTTATTTTTCTTTACCAGGGTTTGCACAGCCAGATATTCGATAATTCTTTCCTTGACCTTTTTTAATCCGTAATGATCTTCTTCGAGAATATTTTCTGATTCCTTCAAGGTGTACTTGTTTTCGGTAATGTCCGCCCAAGGCATATCCAGTAGCCAATCAATATAATTACGGACAACCGTGGCTTCCGCTGACATGGGCGACATCATCTGAAGCTTTTTGATTTCCTGGCGAACTTTCTTTGCAGCTTCTTCGGAGAGTTTTTTCTGTTTGAGACGTTTTTCCAGATCCGCAATTTCATTTTTAAAGTCGTCCTTCTCGCCCATTTCTTTCTGGATGGCGCGCATTTGTTCATTCAGATAATAATCTTTCTGAGTCTTTTCCATCTGCTTCTTGACGCGCCGCTTGATCTTTTCCTCGACCTGCAGAATCTCAATTTCAGAGAGCATCAGCGAATAAATAGCTTCCAGACGTTCGCCGATGTTGTAGATTTCTATAATTTTTTGTTTATCTTCCAGTTTAACATTCAGATGGGTAACCACGACATCGGCAAGTTTGGACGGGTCTTCTATCGCGGAAATCGTACCCATCATTTCCACATGTACTTTCTTGCTCAGCTTCAGATAAAGCTCAAAAGATTCTTTGATACTGCGCATCAGCGCCTGTTTTCGAACGTCATTCGGGTCATCATCAATATCTTCAATATCAGTAACTTTCACAAGGAAAAAATCATCATTCTTAAGATATTCCTGAATGGCACCACGTGTTTTACCTTCCACTAATACTTTTACGGTTCCATCTGGCAAACGCAATAATTGGATAATAATGCCTATCGTTCCAACTCGATAGATATCTTCTTCAGCAGGATCGTCTTTTTTAGCGTTTTTCTGAGCCACCATGAAAATTCCTTTTTCATATTTCATGGCGGATTCCAAAGCGGCGATCGATTTTTCCCGGCCAACAAATAACGGCACAATCATATGAGGAAAAACGACAACATCCCGAAGCGGTAAAAGCGGGATAATATTTGTTTTTGTTTGATTATTATAGTCTTGTTCTTCTGTCATTTACTTTTCCTAAAGTCCTTTTTGGTTACGCGGATTCAGATTTTGTGTCGTAAATTAGAATAGGCTTTTCATTATTGACAACAACTTCTTCACTAATTACGCATTCCTTAATATCCCGCTGCGACGGTATATCGTACATAACTTCGAGCATGGTGTTTTCCAAAATGGATCGCAAACCTCGAGCGCCGGATTTTCTTTCCAGGGACAATTTAGCAACGCAGCGCAACGCTCCGTCAGTGAATTTCAGATTGACGTTTTCTAATGCGAATAATTTCTTATATTGCTTGATGATTGAATCCTTTGGTTCAACTAAAATACGAACCAAAGAGGCTTCATCCAGATCATCGAGTGTGGCGATAACAGGCAAACGCCCGATAAATTCGGGAATGAGTCCAAATTTGAGCAGATCTTCCGAACGAACTTCGGATAAAATTTCGCCGACTCTTTTTTCTTTCTTGCTTTTGATTTCAGCTCCGAAACCCATGGTATTGGTGCCGGTGCGCTTGGAAATAATGTTTTCCAGATCATTGAAGGCACCGCCACAGATAAAAAGAATATTGGTGGTATCAACCTGAATGAATTCCTGCTGCGGATGCTTGCGACCGCCTTTGGGCGGTATATTAGCCATGGTTCCTTCCATAATTTTCAACAGGGCCTGCTGAACACCTTCTCCGGAAACATCACGAGTAATGGAAGGGTGACCTGATTTCTTTGCTATTTTATCTATTTCATCAATGTAAACAATACCTTTAGATGCTCGCGCGACATCGTAATCGGCATTTTGTAACAGACTTAGGATAATATTTTCCACATCCTCGCCCACGTAACCAGCCTCGGTCAGGGTGGTCGCATCTGCTATGGTAAAGGGTACATTCAAAAACTTTGCCAGCGTTTTCGCCAGCAAAGTTTTTCCCGACCCGGTAGGACCAACCAGCAAAACGTTACTTTTTTGAATTTCGACATCATCCGTTGAGCTGACATTTGAAAACAATCTTTTGTAATGATTATAGACTGCAACAGAAAGTATTTTCTTTGTTTTTTCCTGCCCGATCACATAAGAATCGAGGAATTTCTTAA
>CAZBGE010000180.1:0-3596 GCA_964491435.1 uncultured Smithella sp. | reverse complement strand
AAATCTTTGACTTCGGCCCCGATCTTGCAGTTAAAATGTGCGGGATCAAAGCACTTCAGGTGCTTTACTCCGCTACGACCTTCAAGGATGGACTTCCAGAAGGCCTCGACGCTGTTGCCAATAGGCGACACAACACCGAGTCCGGTGACGACTACTCTCTTCGCTTTATGCATCTAGATATCGGTATTTACTTACCGGCTCTCTCTTCGATATATTTCAATGCATCGCCGACGGTGACCAGCTTCTCGGCTTCTTCGTCCGGTATCTCAATGCCGAATTCTTCCTCAAGTGCCATTACAAGCTCGACCGTATCGAGCGAATCCGCGCCCAGATCATCGACGAACTTAGCGTTATCAGTGACTTCTTCCTTCTTTACTCCGAGCTGGTCCGCGATTATCTGCTTTATCTTGTCCTGAGATACGTCCACTTTTTTCTCCTCCTTGTTTATCTGCCGAACTATCCCTGCCTGAAAGCACGGGATGAAGCCACACTCACATCAATCGCTTCACATCACCATTCCGCCATCGACCTGTATGGCCTGGCCGGTTATATATGACGAATCGTCACTGGCCAAAAATAATGCGAGATTCGCAACATCCTGAACCGTCCCGAACTTCCCGAGCGGCACGAACTTGAGCATCTCGCCTTTGACTTCGTCAGATAATTTCGCAGTCATATCCGTCTGTATGAACCCGGGGGCTATAGCGTTCGCCCTGATGTTCCTCGAAGCGAGCTCTTTGGCTACCGACTTCGTGAACGCTATAAGGCCGCCCTTAGACGCTGCGTAATTCGCCTGTCCGGCATTACCCATAATACCTATTATGGAGGCCATATTAACTATCCTGCCGTCTCTCTGCTTCATCATTATCTTGGAAACGGCCTTGGTAAAGTTGAATGCGCCCTTCAGATTAACGGAAAGGACCAGATCCCAGTCAGCTTCTGACATTCTGACGAGAAGTCCGTCCCTGGTAATGCCCGCGTTGTTAATCAGTATATCGATTTTCTTAAATTTGTCAAGGGTTTTCTGGGCGAACTGATCGGCCTGATCGACCTTCGTGACGTCCACAACGCCCGTCATGGCCTGGACACCCAGCGACTCTATCTCTTTCTGAGTTGCCGAGAGCGCTTCGGCATTAACATCGCATATGGATATATGCGAACCTTCCCGCGCAAACTTAATGGCTATCTCCCTGCCAATCCCCCTGGCGCCGCCTGTAACTAAGGTAACTCTCTCTTTTAGCCTCACACAGTTCCTTTCGGTTTACGCCGTTTGAACTCCTTACATGGAAGCTCCTGCTAAAACCACAGCTTCCTGTAAAACTTCAGCTATTTTATTTATAAACCGGCTTTTGTCAAGAAAATATTCAGCCGGATATATCGCGGCAAACCTTTTGAAAGAAGACAAATTTGTTCTTGATAAAATTAGTAAATCTCATGTTGAGCATAAGTTGACAAAGCAGGCGGATGAAAGTAAAAAAATAATTTCTGAAAAGTTTTCGGACAATGTAGATTCGGTTTTAGCCGATAAAATATACTCGTGGATACATTCCGTTGCGGCAGTTGCAGTTAAAACCGTCGCAAAAAGCAAATACGACGTTTCGGACGCAATAGACAGAATAGTTTTGAATAAACTGGAGTGCATAATCTTAAGTGTAAAGGAACTCTACATGGACGCACAGGAGGATATGCACATGAATGATTACAACAAAATCACAGCCCTTTACTCCCGCCTTTCCGTAGGGGACGAGGACAGGGACGGCGGCGAGAGCAACAGCATACAGAACCAGAAAATCTTTTTGGAGAACTACGCCAGAGGGCAGCGGCTGACGAATATCCGGCACTACATCGACGACGATGAAAGCGGCAGATTTTTTGACCGTTCTGCCTACTCCCGCATGATGGAGGACGTTGAAAACGGGAAAATCGGCGTTTGCATTATGAAAGACCTTACCCGCTGGGGGCGCGACTATCTCCAAGTCGGCAACGCTATGGAGATATTCAGACGGAACAACGTGCGTTTTATCGCGGTCAACAACGGCATTGACAGCGAGAAGCCCGACACATTGGAGTTTGCGCCCTTTATCAACATCATGTCGGAGTGGTACGCAAAGGACATCAGCAAGAAAGTAAAGACCGGCATTAAGACGAAGGGCATGAGTGGAAAGCCGATTGCCACCGAAGCCCCCTACGGCTATGTCAAAGACCCGGACAACAAGGATTTTTGGATAATCGACGAGGAAGCCGCCGAGGTTGTGCGCCTTATTTTCCGTTTGTTTATCGGCGGGAAGAACCGCAACCAAATCGCCGTATATCTGAAAAACGAGCAAATCCCTACCCCCACTTTCTACATGAAAGACCGGGGACGGGGAACGTGTAAAAACAAGGCGCTCAATGAGGATAACCGCTACAAGTGGAACAAAGCCACCTTGACCCATATCCTTACGCGGCAGGAGTATTGCGGCGATGTAGTCAACTTCAAGACTACAAAGCATTTCCGGGACAAGCGGAACCACTATGTAGACCGGAGCCAATGGCAGATAACCGAAAATGTGCATGAGCCGATTATTGACCGCACCGACTTTGAAACCGTACAGCGGATTTTGGAAAATGCGCCCGTCAAACGCCCCAACGGGGACGGGGAAATCCACCCTTTGTCGGGCTTGCTTTTCTGTAAGGATTGCGGCGCAAAAATGCACATCCGCATAGATTACAGAAACGGCGGCAAGCGGCACGTTGCCTATTGCAGCGAGTACCACAAGGGGAAAGCCAAAAACCCCAAGTGCCATTCCCCACACATCATTGACGCTGACTTGCTTATGCAGACCGTCGCGGAAGTGCTGAAGAAAATCGAGGACTACTCTATCAGCAACCGGGCGGAGTTTGAAGCCTTAGTGAAAAAGAGCCTTGCCATGCAGCAGACCGACCAGACCAAGAAACAGCAGAAACGTATCCCGCAAATCACGACACGCCTTGAACAGATTGACAAGGTGCTGAATAAGCTCTATGAGGACAACGCCCTCGGCACTATCCCGCAAGACCGCTATGAGCAAATGTCGCAGAAGTATTCGGAAGAATACTACACACTGAAAACGGAGCTTGCGGGACTCCAAGAGCAGCTATCCGCTTATGAGAACGCGGGAGGACGGGCGCAGAAGTTTTTGAAGCTGACGGAACGCCATGCCGCCTTTACTGACCTCACCCCCGCCATTCTCAACGAGTTTATCAGCAGGATTGAAGTGCATGAGCGCGACCAGAAAAGGGCGAGATACGCAATCCAGCACATCAGCATATATTTCAACTATATCGGCAGGTTTGAGAACGAAGTAACGCAGCTTGCAGAGCCGACCGAGCAGGAAATCCGGCAAATGCGGGAGGAAATCGAAGAAGCCAAAAAGGAAAAGAGCCGCGCCTATCACCGGCAGTATTCAAGGGAGTACCGGGCGCGAAACCTTGAAAAGCAGCGGGAGTATGACCGTATCAAGGCGCGGGAATACCGGGCAAGGAGAAAGGCGCAGACCGCCGCCGCACAGCCCGCACAGTAAAACAGAATAACCGACAGCCGAGAGGGGATTTTCCAACTACGGGGAATCCCCTTT
>CAZBGE010000179.1:0-3602 GCA_964491435.1 uncultured Smithella sp. | reverse complement strand
CTTTTCCCCGCAGCTCTCCTGGTCGCATTACCGCGCCCTGATGCGGGTGGAGAACCGTGAAGCGCGAGATTTCTATGAGCGCGAGACTGTCGCGGGCGGGTGGGACAAGCGAACGCTGGAGCGGCAAATCCAGTCTTATTACTACGAACGCATCCTCAAGAGCCGCAAGCCTGAGAAAATGCTTGCGGAAGGGCGCAATCTGCCGGTTTGTTCCACCCCGGCCGCCGAGGAATTGAAGAATCCGTATGTGCTCGAATTCCTGGGGCTTCCGGATGTGGTCGCATTTCATGAGTCGGAACTGGAGCGGGCTATTATTACGCACCTCCAGCGGTTTTTGCTGGAGCTAGGCTCCGGCTTTGCCTTTGTCGCCCGGCAAAAGCACATCCGCATCGAGGAACAGGACCGGTACATTGATTTGGTCTTCTACCACTGCCGACTCAAGTTCTATCTACTGATTGATCTCAAGGTGGGCGAGCTGACACACGCGGATGTCGGACAGATGGACGGCTATGTGCGGATGTTCGACGGCCTGTTCACCGCTTCGGACGACAACCCGACCATCGGCTTGATTCTCTGCACGGAAAAAAATGAGACCGTTGCGCGCTATTCGGTGCTTTCCGACCGCAAACAGATCTTTGCCGCCAAATACATGCTGTGCCTGCCGACGGAAGAACAGCTCCGGCTGGAGGTCGAAAAAGAGCGGCTGCTGATTGAAGCAATGATGGAGGACCACGCCGATGAGTAAAGAGTTCTTTCCGCAGCGCCCGGCATCGCGGCCAACAATCTATGCCTACGAAGATACGAATCCGCAGTATGCAGGTCTGCTCAAGGTTGGCTACACAACCACGGATGCGCAAAGCCGTGTCGCCCAGCAATATCCGACGCTGCGGCCTGGTCCGCCGCCATACCGGATCGTTCTGGAAGAATCCGCCATGCGCGGCGACGGCACAGTGTTCACCGATCATGACGTTCATCGGATGCTGCGGATCAACGGAATAAAAAACCCTGAAGGTGAATGGTTTCGTTGTTCTGTTTCGCAGGTTAAAGCCGCGATCCTTGCCGTTAGAAGCGGCCAGTTAAACGAAGAGCAGCGGTCGCTTGATTTCAGGATGCGGCCGGAGCAGCTCGCTGCGGTGGAGAAGACAACCGCCTATTTCAAGAGCTTTCGCAAAGAGAACAGGAACAAGCCGCCGCATTTTCTGTGGAACGCCAAGATGCGCTTCGGCAAAACCTTTGCCGCCTATCAACTGGCAAAGAAAATGGGTTGGCGCAAATTGCTGGTCCTGACCTTTAAACCCGCCGTGCAGAGCGCGTGGGAGGCAGACTTAAAAGGCCATATTGATTTCAAAGGATGGCAGTTCATCAAACCGGGTGGTCTGACGTATGAACAAGCCGACAAAAAGAAACCGTTTGTTTGTTTCGGCTCATTTCAGGACTATCTGGGCAGAAATCCCAGCACGGGCGGCATCAAGACCAAAAACGAATGGGTGCACACGACCAACTGGGATTGCGTGATTCTGGACGAGTATCATTACGGCGCGTGGCGGGAAAACGCCAAAGAGTTATTCGAAGCGGAAGAAGAGGATGAAATTAAATACGCCAAAGGGCAGGCCGCGGAGTTTTTAAAAGAAACCGGTGAGGAAATTGAAGACATCATGCCCATTACGACAGACGGATATTTATACCTGTCCGGCACGCCGTTTCGGGCGATTGCCTCCGGAGAATTTATCGAAGAACAGATTTTTAACTGGACGTACTCCGATGAGCAGCGTTCCAAGGATGAATGGAAAAAGCCGGATAATCCTTACGCGGCTTTACCCCGTATGGTCTTGATGACGTATCAATTACCGGATGCCATCCGCGAGATTGCCATGCAGGGCGAGTTTAATGAATTTGACCTGAACATTTTCTTCTCAGCGGAAGGCGTGGGCACAAAGGCAAAGTTCAAATACGAAAATGAAGTTCAGAAGTGGCTGGACCTGATCCGGGGTTCGTTTTTGCCGGCCAGTCTGGATAATCTGAAGCTCGGTGCGCAAAAACCGCCGATGCCTTTTTCAGATGTGCGACTGCTGAATGTGCTTGCGCATACATTCTGGTTCTTGCCCAGCGTCGCTGCGTGCTACGCCATGCGAAATCTTTTTACCAAAAGGCAGAACCGTTTCTATCACGATTACAAGGTTATTGTGGCTGCCGGGAGCGCCGCCGGATTAGGCGCCGACGCCTTGCCGCCAGTATTGGATGCTATGGATGACCCCTTAAAAAGCAAGACCATCACTTTATCGTGCGGAAAACTCACCACGGGCGTAACGGTAAAGCCGTGGACAGGCATTTTTATGCTGCGCAATTCCTCAAGCCCGGAAACCTATTTTCAGGCTGCCTTCCGCGTTCAGTCACCCTGGACGATCAAGAATCAGGACAATGCTTCACCCAATCGGGAACAGATCATAAAAGAAGAATGCTACGTTTTCGACTTTGCCCCGGACAGGGCCTTGCGGCAGATTGCCGATTACAGTTGCCGGTTAAATATCAATGAGACCAATCCCGAAAAAAAGGTAGAAGAGTTCATCAGTTTCCTGCCGGTATTGGCTTATGACGGCAGTTCCATGAAGCAGATTGACGCTGCCGGAATCCTCGATATGGCGATGAGCGGCACGACGGCCACGTTGTTGGCGCGGCGCTGGGAAAGCGCTTTGCTGGTAAATGTGGATAATGACACGCTCCGGAAACTGATGAGCGACAAGAAAGCCATGGATGCGCTGATGCGCATAGAAGGTTTCCGCAACCTGAATCAGGACATCGAAACCATCATCAACAAATCGGAAGCGGTAAAGAAAGCAAAGAAAGACGCGAACGACAAGGAACTATCAGCCGCAGAGAAGAAAGAACTGACGGAAGAGGAAAAAGAATACAAGAGCAAGCGCAAGCAAATTCAGGAAAAGCTGATTAAATTTGCCACGCGGGTGCCCATCTTCATGTACCTGACGGATTTCCGGGAGCGGTGTTTGAAAGACGTCATTACGCAATTGGAGCCGGGTTTGTTTAAGAAAGTAACCGGATTGACGGTGAAAGAATTCGAGCTGCTGGTGAGCCTCGGCGTCTTCAACAGCGCGCTGATGAACGATGCGGTTTACAAGTTCAAACGGTATGAGGATGCGAGTCTGGTTTATACCGGCATCAACCGGCACGAAGATGAAGATATCGGTCTTTATGACACGGTGTTGAGTCACGAGGACTATCAGGCTATTTTTGTCAACAAATATATGTAGGGATTGATCCCCGATCAATCCGAAACGGGTGATTATGGCCGGCGCGTTCGGGGAACGCGCCCTACTTCAGTTCCATGCAGAATTTGTCAATTTTGTCCGGGGGAGCGATGGGGTAGTCGCCGGTGTAGCAGGCCAGGCAAAAACACTCTTTGGGCATGCCGGTGGCTTTGACCATACCGTCGACGGTCAGGTAGTGAAGGGAAGTGAGGCCGATGAACTCGGCGATGGCTTTTTCGTTTTCCTTCTTCGTGGCGATCAACTCACCCTTGGAGGAGAAATCGATGCCGTACGGACAGGGGAACATTGTCGGCGGGCAGCTGATGACCATGTGGAGTT
>CAZBGE010000178.1:0-3630 GCA_964491435.1 uncultured Smithella sp. | reverse complement strand
GTTTATTCTCTATATCACTCTTTTCGAGGTGTCCGCTATGACTATACCAGTTCAACCCACTGCTCTTTTTGTTGCTTACCTAAGCTTACATTCTTCATTTTCCTCATCCCTTTCCGCTCATTGCCCCTGAGCTGCTGAAATCAAAAACTTACAAAATTTGCTGTTCTTCCGTCATGACGACGCTTACCCTTTTGCACATTCTTCCCCCCAAGTCAAAGGCTACCTGGCGCTTCCGGTCAGCTTCACAAGCTCATCCACGATTGCGCCGCTTTTGTCAAACCGCATATTGTAACAGGGAATTTCGTTGACGATGCGTTCCAGGATGTCCATTTCCTTCTGCCACCACTCTGCTGTGACCATCGGGCGAATCAGCGTGGCCAGCAGGTTATGCCAGATCTTTTTGCGGTCGGCCAAGATTTCCACGCGGTTGGCCTTGTCCTGCTTTAAAAACAAAATGGCGGCAAGCGGCGCGGAAGATGGTGATACATCGGCGGTGGTGCCGTGGCTCCAGGTGCCATGGACCAGCCACTGGCCGCCTGTCCCCTTTTCGTCCGCACCGGCCGCCGGCCACCAGCGCAGCACATTGCGGTCGTCGCAGAGGACCTCCGCCGCAATCCGGCCCTCCCGGTTGGCGGCCTTCAGCAGTTCCATGGTGGTGGATTTGCCCGCTTCGGAGTGGCCGACAAAAACCAGGCCCTGGCCGCTGACGACCGCGGCAGCGGAATGCACCAGAACCGCCTGACGATCGGCCAAAAGCGGCCCGAGCCAGATCTGGTCCGTGGGGAAGAGGGAAAGGGATTGCCAGCCATCGCTGAGAATCCGCTCCCGGTCGCGCGGCAGACTGTAAATATTGCCGCGAGTGTAGTCCGCATTGAATACCGCCACGCGGTGCAGGCTAGGATCATCGTCGCGCGGCGAGATGCCCCGGTAGAACCAGGCGCCGTTTTTGTCTCGGGAGATCGCCCAGGGGGGCTTGCGGTAGAGTTCCCGGCCCAGGTCTTTTCCTTCCAGGTCCGGCAGCTCAAAATGGTGCCGGAATTCGATATTGTCTTCTCCGGGACCGGATACCTCAAAGGACTTAAGCTCGTCTTTAAACATGATTTTCTGAAGGTCCAGATCGCTTTCGATCCGTACAGTGATGCCGGCAATCCGGAAGTACCGCCGGTGATTCTTCCGCCAGTCCTCCTTGTAACGGCGGGCTTGCCGGGCCACGTCGCACAGGTGCGCGATGGGCGCGCCGTAGCGGCCCGTTTCCAGCCGGGCGTAAACGGCGCACCAGCGGCAGTCCTTCCGGCTTTCGCACAAACCGCAGTTTTTCCGCCATTCTTCGCCGCCATGCACTTTGTCTGCGCAGGAGGGGATAAATTTTTCCCACGCTTCGGCAAAGGTTCCTTTTTTCAGGTCGTAACGCAGCTCCGCATCTTTGATAAAGCCGCACCAGGACATCTGGCCGTATGGATCAATGTGAAAATCCCGCCGCCCCGCAATGCACCGGGCAAAAAGCCGGTCGTCGGCGGCATCGCCCGCGCCGCAGTCTCCGGCATGACCATTTCTTTCCTCGTAACTGACATCCGGGCGATCCAGTTCCACGACGCAGGCGGGTGAGAGCCTTTGCGACCGGATTTCCTCGTTGCGTTCCTTTTCCCCATCGCACGACAGGTAAAGCCAGGGCGCGCCGCAGCGCCAGTGCTTGCTCAACGATTTGGCCAGGGAAATCATTTCTTCCCATTGATGGTAGTTGTCTTTCATGGGAATGAGCTGGACGATAAAGCCAGCGCCCGCTTCTTTCAGATAAGAAAAACCGCGCATAAGCTTTTCAAATCCTCCGGGATGGCGCGTGACATGGTCATAGACTTCCGCCGTGGCGCCGTAGAGGGCGATCATTTTTGCTCCCTTGTGCCTAAGGAGGCGGGCGATTTCGGGAGTGATGAGGGTGCCGTTGGTGTTGAGGGTGTAGGAAATAGATTTGCTGGTTAAATACTCAAATATTTCCGGGAAATCGGGACGAAGCATCGGCTCGCCTCCGGAAATGCTCCAGCGGCGGCAGCCCAGCGAGCGGGCATCATCAACGATGCGGCGGATTTCGTCAAAAGTCAGTTCCGTGCTTTTTTCCGGCGCGCCCGCCGGAAGCCAAAGCCAGCAATGCCGGCAACGGTTGTTGCAGCGGTAAGTCAGGTCTATCTTTCCTTCCAGGGGGAGGCGGGGGATATGGCCGGTCTTTTCAATCTTCATATTTTCATTTCCTTTTTAAGCGGTTAATTTCCTCAGCCAGTTTTATAACATAGGGTAAAAACTCAAGTAATTAAATAACTCGTAGTAATCAGCTTGCAGATCAATTGGCGGGAAAAGACTAATATAAATAAATGAAGAAAAATACTTAGGGCGTCCCTTAGTGCTCCTCAAATCCATAGGACCACGGGGTAAACACTTAGCTTGGCGCATTATCTAAACATGCGTCACAACTAACTTCACCAAACAGTATCTGGCATTCTCTGTTATAAATAATTGGACCATCTGTACCCGAATCTTTACAGGTTACTAGAATTGCCTCTTCCGGCTTGTTTCGCATTATGACAATCAATTCCGGTTTCACCTACGCTTTTCTGTTTTCCGTCATTTTTTCATTCCTTCACTAATATCCAAATGTTTATATCAATTAGTAATTCAAATGAGTGGTTGTCCTCAATTGCCTCCCCAATAACCCGCGCACTATCCTATGACACTCCCCATGGAATCGCACATCCAGGACCACAAAACTCTATTTTGCACCCATCTTGATCTCCTGTCACCCCTGCAGCGCTGCTTGGTCCCTTACAGGAACTTAACACCCCCTCCTCCGGCTTGTTCCGCACCAGGACAATCAATTCCGGTTCCACCCACGCTTTCCTGTTTTCCGTCATTTCATTATTTCCCCCTTTTTCAAGTTCCAGTGGTATGTTTCAACTGTCATACTCCTGAATCTATCAATCTTTTTATCTCTTTCACAATCTCCCCGCTTTTGTCAAACCGCATCACATAACAAGGCGCTTCATTGTTCAAATCGCCAATCAGACCGAAAGTCTTTTCCCGGCAGCCGACGGTGACGAAGGGCTTGATAACGCAGGTCAGCAGCAGTCTTGTAATTTCTTTGCGGCCGTGAAACGCCGCGGCGGTTGTCAAGCCTGCCTAAGCAGCATCCGTCACTCGCCTGGTTAGCCCTTACTCCGGCGCAGATTACATCCATGCCAGAGAGGCCCTGCCGCATCCTTAAGATGTACCAATTTGCTCGCATGATGTGCAACCACTTATATAGCACTCGAAAATATATACACCCGAACCGGGTAAAGCAGCTGCGTTTTTACAAGAAGACAACACCCGCTCCTGATCTGCAACACGCCTTATTATTACCAGCTCAGGGTGAACCCACTGAGACTTTCGTCCCTTTTTCATACCTTCACTCACGCACCAATCCTCCATTCAAAGAATAATTCTCCCACCGAACCGGCAATCAACGAGGCCTTTCTAACCTAAAACTGCGCCAGTATCCTCAAGCCGTCGAATCCTCGCATAGCCATGATCAAAAGTCAATCTGGAACGCCCGCCAGAACATGATGAATTTGTTCTCCCCTTATCAATCAATTATTTACCCGT
>CAZBGE010000177.1:0-3765 GCA_964491435.1 uncultured Smithella sp. | reverse complement strand
CCATCGAGGAGGACATCAAGCTCAATCATTACATCGAATACGCCATGATTTACGGCGACGGGCGCCCCTACAACATCTGTGTTGTCATTCCGGATTTTGTCGCGCTGAAAAAATGGGCGGAAAAGAACAACCTGCCCGCAGACCCGGCCCAGCTTATCCAACGCAAGGAGTGCACCGATTTTCTCCAAAAAGAAATTATCGATACCATCAAGGACAACTACGGAGGATATGAGCTTCCGAAAAAATTCATCTTTGATACCGAGCCTTTCACGCTCGACAACGGCATGCTGACCCAAACCATGAAACTCAAGCGCAAAGCCGTATATGAAAAGTTTAAGGATCAGATAGAAAAGCTTTATCCATAAACTTCGGACAAAGAGGTGAACATCATAGGATGTCCCTATTTCTCCTGTACTTGCTGGATTTAACAGGTGTGAAAATGGGCATTTTTGTTAATACCGTAAATTATTATCTCTGTTAAGTTTGAATTAGCTGGTCAGAAATCAATGAAAAAACGGGGAAATGAAATTGGCAATGGAATAAAGCAATTGTTCAAACAGGATGGTTGGAACCGGGCTGATTTAATCCGCTGATTCAATCCGGTTGACAAAATCATCTCGTCTCATTATATGATATCTTTAAAAAATAAACTCAGGAGGTAATGTATGAAACGCATCTTTATGGCATTGATTCTTTGTTTAACTCTGGCTTCCCTGGCCTACGGGCAGGTGTTGAATGACATCACATCGGCCGCCAAGGAAAAAGCAACTTCTGTCGCCAAGGACACAGCAAAGAGTGTTGTTGATGACAGTTCCATTACGACGGAAGTCAAGACGAAAATATTGTCGACTGCTTCCCTGAAAGATTCAAAAATTGAAGTGAGCACCATTGACGGAGTCGTAAGCCTGAGTGGAACCGTCAAGACCAAGCAAGCCAAGGGCCAGGCGACAAAAATTGCCAAAGCGGTCAAGGGCGTCAAATCCGTTGATAATAAAATTACCGTTGAAAAACGAGCCCAAAAAACGAAGAAAACCTCAAAATAAGCGGAGAGTATAAAGAGTCAGAGGAACCTGGGACATCCTTAAGCATTCGATTTAATATCTTTATTTATGGAGATACTTAAGGGTGTCCCTATTATCTTTAAATAGCTTTAAATGTTAATCAGTTAGGATGCTCCCGTGCTTGAACACGGCGCGCACGATTCAGACGGCCCAATGCAGTTCACAGCACCATTTGTCGGGCCCTCACTGCCGCCTTTGCAGTTTTCCAACACCACTTCCTCGGGCGTCCGGCGCACCAGCACCACAAGTTCTGGTTTGATCCACAATCTTATCAAGTTCTTCATGCATCTTCTCCTTGATCACAATTCGTTCATCGGTTCTCAGCGTCCGGTGATGCGCTCTTTTGATAGCGCGAAGTGTACCAGTCCACGACCTCTTGCATCATCTTCTGGTAAGAAGTCCTCTGCTTCTTTGCCTCTTCCTCAGAAAATAAATATTGATTGATAAGAACTTCCTTTTCGTGGTGTGGAATATATGCGGCGGGAAATTGTGTGTCAAGAAGATTTTGGGCACAAGACATGGGGACGTGAACAAAATGATCGATTTAAGTTGATCGCGGAAGTGTGACTTTTGTACTTTACTTGCAGCATAGCCGCATGAGGATGACATTTGCCGCGGCATTCAGGCGCACAACTGCGTCACTTCCTGTTTCTGTATTCATCAGGACGTCAGGATTGGATGTCATCATCCCAGGAGTATTAGCTTCGCTGAATCTTCGATTTCAGGGTCGGCGTAGCAGTTGGCGTTCAGATACGGGGTGTGCGTAAGAGTCGGAGGCTGTGGCTTCCAATAATGTTCATGTAATGACGGTCTTCATTCTGGGCGGCGGCCTTGACCGGACCAGTCAGAGTCCAAGATGCGTGAATATCGCGGATAACTTGCGTTTCTTCAATGAAGCTGATATCTTCTGAATCAACCTTGCCCGGTTTTTCCGTCATTATCTTCAGACAACCCAAAATGACTTGTCTGAACCGGCACTGGGGGGCTTGCTATCTTTGAACTTGCCTGGATGACCTCCTTCAGGGAAAGAATTTCCCCGGATTCAGGAGATTGTCCGGGTCCAGCAGCGCCTTGAGCTGCTTCATCAGATCAAGGCTGTCGCCGTGTTCGCGCTGCATAAAGCAGATTTTGCCGATGCCGATGCCGTGCTCTCCGGTGCAGGTGCCCTCATAATCCAGTGCCTTGGCCACGATGCTGCGGCTGGCCTCCTCGACGCGCGCCCAGCGTTTTTCATCCTGCGGATCATCCATCACATGAACATGCATATTTCCGTCGCCCGCGTGGCCGAAAAGATAAGCCGTCAGATTTTCCACTTCCTTTTTACAAAACTCCACCATGTCGCTGTAACGGGAGAGAGGCACGGCCACATCCATAATCAGCGGCGAAAGGCCGGTGTGATAGCGTTTGATGGATTCGTAAGTTTGATGCCGGATTTCCCAGAGGCGGGCTCTCTCTTCGGCGCCGATGCCCTTATCGATATTCAAAGCGCTGTTTGCCCGGCAAATCTCATCCACAAAATCCATCTCCTCCTGCAATCCCAGGTTGCTGAATCCGGAAAATTCCATCAGCAGCGTCGGGTTTACTTCCAGTGTCAGGTTGCGGTCTGCATTAAGCACGGCAACCACATTGGCATCCAGAAACTCCATGGCGTGAGGGGAAAGACCGGCCCGCATGATCTGATAGACTGTGCCGGTGGCGTTGCGCACGGAAGGAAAGGTTGCCCGCACGGCCATGAAATTGACGGGCAGGCCGGCCAGTTTCAGCGTGGCTTCGGTAACCAGCCCCAGGGTTCCTTCCGAACCGGCAACCAGCGCCGACAGATTATAACCGGACGAACATTTTCTGGCGCGGTTTCCCGTGTGAATCACTTCGCCTCCCGGAAGCACAACGGTAAGCCGCATGATGTAGTCCTTGGTCGCTCCATACCGGACCGAGCGGATGCCGCTGGCATTGTTGCCGATCATGCCGCCGATGGTGGCTGCCGCGCCCGGATCGGGCGGAAAGAAAAGGCCGGTATGGGCAAGGGCTTTGTTGAGTTCCTTGTAAACAACGCCTGCCTGAACATCCACCTGGAAGTCTTCGGGACGAACGGAAATAATCCGGTTCATTTCATTGAAATCGATTACCATCCCGCCCTGCACCGGAATGGGATTGCCTTCCAGGCTGGTTCCCGCGCCCCATGCCGTAACCGGCACTTTGTTCCGGTATGCCCAGCGGACAAGCCGGCTGACTTCCTCCGTCGAATGCGGCCAGACCACAACATCCGGCAGAACCGGCGCATGAAACGATTCATCATGGGAATGCAAGCTGAGGACGGACTCGCCTGCGGAAACCCGTCTGTCATCCAGAATAGTTTTTAATTCGCTAATATTAGGATTTCTTTTCACGATTTCTCTTCCGTCAGATGATAATTTTTTATGTCGCCCCATCATGATGATGGCAATTTTTCTGTTTCCTGCTGCGCTTCACGGTCAAAATCTCCGGCCCGGCCGGCTTTGCCGAACTGATTTTTTGCCGCATCGCCATAGCAGTTAAGAAAAGTATGGATAATCGCGTCATAGGGCAGGTCGGCAAAGGAGCCGTGATCGGTGATGTATTCCATGTGACGCCGGCCTTCCAGATCAAAGGGATGAAACACAGCATCGGATATGCCGTCCCAGTCCAGCGGCTTCACTTTGAATTTTTCACACAGCGACAGATTAAA
>CAZBGE010000176.1:0-3830 GCA_964491435.1 uncultured Smithella sp. | reverse complement strand
TGAGACTTGCCTCGGGCAAGAATCTCTTCCAGCAAAAGGTTCGTGATGCCCTGCCTTCGGGCCTCCGGCATGGCCGCCACACTCTCTACGACCCAGACACCCGGAATCTCATCAGCCATGAATAAAGGGGACGGTTCTATTTTCAGTCGTTTGATCTTTCCATAAATAGAACCGTCCTTTTTTCTTGCATTGCCCTAATCCATATCAAAAATGATTTTTAAACTATTGCTTATTTTGTGGATCATTGGTTGAGAAAGCATTGAAACCATTTCAGTAAAGTAGGATTTATCGATCGTAATAATCTGACAAATATTAATTACGGATGTTTTATCGAGTCCTGACTCCGATTTTTCCAAAAGGATATTTCCGGGAGCCGCCGCCAAATTTGTATTGGAGGTTATAACGGCGCAAATGACTGTGTTAATTGCAGAACGATTAAAAGAATCTGCCTGGATGACCAAAACTGGTCTTTTTTTGCCTGGTTCCGAGCCCCGTGGTGAAGGTAATTTTGCCACCATATCTCCCCTTGGATCATTACCATTCATCCTTTGAAACAAGGTCATAATTTGACTGAATAATATCGTTATCTAACGGCATAGATGCTTCAGAATATATTTTATTTAGCTTTGCGGTAATGGCCTCCGGCTTGTGTGCCTTTACAAATTCCGATATGGCTTGAGCGTATAATTTGCTTCTGGAAATACCCAGTTGTCTCGCGGTTATTTCGGCTTCCGTGAATATATCATCGCTGATGGATATAGCAGTTTTCATAGTGGATAGTATGACCATTGGTATAAACGTTTGTCAACGGATTCTTACTTTTCACTGTAATTGTTTTGCCTCAACGGCAATGTCCCCTGCCTTTAGCAAGCTCCAGCAATTTGCATTCCCCCAGTGCGCAAGCCTTCTGTGCATCAAGGCAACCTTGCTTATTGTTGCCCTGTCGTAAGTAAACAATGCCCCTGTTGTAATAGGACAAGTTGGGAACTTTCTTCAATATATCAATTGACATATTGATCAAACGAGTTGCGGATTTCCCCCTTATTCCTTTTCTTCTGGTTCATGGTTGATTGAAACCTACCCACTCTGTTCTTTTAACAAATCTTCGCAGCGGGCCAGTGGATAAACCGGAAAGTCGCTGCGCATCTGCATTTCATTGCCGCCATAAATGATGCCGCCTTTAACGTTATGATTCGAACCGGCGGCCTTTTTAAAATGTTGCAAGCCCTTAAAAAAATCAGGGTTTACGGTTGCACCGGATTTTATTTCAATGGCCAGAAGGTCCCTGCCGTTTTCAGCTATCAGATCAACCTCATTGCCGTTGCTTTCCCGGTAGAAAAAGAGATTGTTTCGCAATCCCAGATTATAGCGATATTTAAGCGCTTCGATGATCACCATATTTTCAAATAGATTTCCCCGTAGCGGATCGCGGCTTACCTGCATTTCGTTCGTCAGTCCGAGCAGGTATGCCGCAAGACCTACATCATGGAAATACAATTTGGGCGATTTGATCAGCCGTTTGGAAATGTTGGCATGCCAGGGTTGCAAAACGAAAATGATGTAGCTTGCCTCCAAAAGAGTCAACCAGGCCCGCGCAGTAGAATGAGACACGCCAACATCATTGCCAAGGCTCTGAAGATTGAGCAACTGTCCCACACGGCCGGCACACAGCTTCAGGAATTTTTCAAAAAGCGACAAGTCCTTCAACAGGGCAAGCTGGCGGAGATCGCGTTCTACGTAGGTTTCCAGATAATCGCCCAGCGCCTGAGACGGGTATAATTGCTGATCATGAATGCGCGGATAAAATCCCGTCATCATCAGACGGTCAATATCGAATGGCGGCGTCTGGCTAAGCTCGCTGATAGAAAATGGCATTAGCTTGAGCAGCGCCGTTCTTCCGGCCAGAGACTGGCAGATGGTGTTCATGACTTCAAACTGCTGGCTGCCCGTCAGAACGAATTGACCGGGGCGATTATTCTCATCAACAATGGTCTGAATATAGGAAAGAAGATCGGGGGTGCGCTGGATTTCATCAAGTATAACCCCCCCGCTGTTTGCCGCCAGAAAACCACGGGGATCTTCCGAGGCATACATGCGTGTATCCGGCGCTTCCAGATTGACATATTTCAAAGCGGGAAACACCTTCCGGCAAAGTGTCGTTTTGCCGCTCTGACGGGGTCCGGTAATCGTCACTACGGGATACCGCCCGGCCAGATCAACAAGGACAGGTTCAATATTTCTCTTAATCATGCCAATAGCTTATCACAATATATGTAATTTGCAAGTCTAATTCTCTCATTGCATATTTCATAAGTGACTTTTGTTGAACTGGAAGTAGGGGACGTTCTTCATAATATCAATACAGCGCTATTTCTAATTAAATTGATATTTTGAAGTACGTCCCCTATTGTCGCCAAGGACCGGTGAGCAGAATAATCTTTGTGGTGAGATCTATTTTTATGTATTTTTCGAGGGTTCTTCCATGGCGTCTATTTCAACTTCTATTCCGAATTAGTCAAGACTTTTTCGGAGTGGATGCCAATTGGCCAGACCCCAGGGAACAAGGGGCAACTCCTCAAGTATGTTTGCGGAAATTTCAGGAGATCATTCTTTGGTGGAGTCTTTTCTGTGCAAATATTCCAACGATCAGGATGAAGAAAACAATGTAGAGAAAATCCCACAGGTGAATTAACTGGTAATGATTCGTACAGACAGCCCGGACAAGACGCACTGAATGCGTCAGCGGCAGAATTTCGACAACCGGCTGAAAATAATGGGGAAGGTTGCCTGTTGGAAATACCACGCCTGAAAAGAAGAACATGGGCGAGATGAATCCGGTGAAAAAGAAGTTGAGCTGGTTGATGGCGCGGACGAACGATGTAATGAAGAGGGATATGACCGCGAACATCGCGCCGGTCAGAAAGCCAACAATCGGCGCCAATAAACTGTATGGCGAACTGATGACGCCGAAAATCATCAAAATGCACAAAACGATGAAAGAAAAAAACAATCCCTTAGTGCCCGCCCAGAGAATCTCACCCGCAATGACATCCTTGACCGTCAGCGGCGCGGCCAGCATGCCGTCATATACCTTATCGAATTCCAGGCGGATAAATGTGCCGTAGCTGCATTCAAACGATGCCGTGAACATGGCCGTGGTGACTAAAAGCCCGGTTCCCAGAAATTCCAGGTAACTGAGCCCTTCCATGGATTGCGTAATATACGCGCCCAAACCAAGGCCAATTCCTGCCAGAAACAGCAGCGGTTCAAAAAATGCGGGCAGTCCATTGCTGAAGATGTTTTTCGTATAAACGCGCACGTGCCTTTGCCAGACGCCAAAAAGCCGCCGGGAAAGAGGCGGAAAAAGTTCCTGCTCACTGTGTTTCATTGAGATCCCTGCCTGTTGCCTTTAAAAACAGGTCTTCCAGATTGGTTTGACGAAGATAATAATTTTCACCTGCCATGGAGCCGGCCAGATTCTTTAAGCAGTCGTAATTCCCGGAAAACAGACGCAATCCATGCTGCGTTTGCTCAAGCCGCACTTGGGCCAACATGTGCTGAAATGAAGGATGATGCAGGATTCCGTCATCCGGTAATTCCAGCACATATCTTTCGATATAGTTTTGCAGAAGATCTCTCGGCGATCCCTCGATAATTTTCTGTCCATTGTGCATGATCATGATCGTATCGCAGATCTGGAAGGCCTCTTCCATGTAGTGGGTTGTCAGCAGGATGGTTGTTCCCTCTTTTTTCAAGTGCCGCAGCTTGTCCCAGATCAGGTGCCGGACCTGAGGATCCAGTCCGGTCGTCGGTTCATCAAGAATCAGCAG
>CAZBGE010000175.1:0-3932 GCA_964491435.1 uncultured Smithella sp. | reverse complement strand
CTTGTTTTTTAATGTGTTGATCATTTCATCGTTACAATTTCACGGGAACTCAGGATAAAACAAAGGGGGTCGATTTAACAACCCCCCTTTTCTAAACCTTATTCCGCCGCTCCGTTTTCAGTGCCCGGCGCTTCGGCTTCGTCGTCTCCGCCGCCGTCGTCCTTGTCGTCGGCTTCCTGCGTGGTGCGGGCAACGCCGACCAGGTTTTCTTCGGGCGCCAGGTCGATGAGTTTGACGCCTTGGGTGACGCGGTGGTTGACGGGAATTTCCTGCACCTTCATGCGGATGACGTTGCCCGTGGAGCTGATCAGCATGACGTGTTCGTCGCCCGCCACCTGCAGAACGCCCGAAACATTGCCGATCTTCGGAACGGCTTTGAGGTTGATGGTGCCTTTGCCGCCTCTGGATTGCAGACGGTATTCGTCAATGGGGGTGCATTTGCCGTAGCCGTTTTCCGACACGGTCAGCATAAAGGTGTTTTCCGCGGGTATCTCGACGCCGATAACGTCGTCGCCTTCATCCAAGCTGATGCCCCGCACGCCGCGCGCGGTGCGGCCCATGTCGCGGACGTCGTCTTCCTTAAAGCGGATGGCCATGCCGGCGCGGGTGGCCAGGAAGATGTCCTGATCGCCGTTGGTCAGCTGGACGTCTACCAGTTCATCAGCATCATCAATGGAAATGGCGATGATGCCGCCCTGGCGTGGATTGGAGTAGGCGGTAAGATCTGTCTTTTTGATAATGCCCTTGCGGGTGACCATGACGACAAATTTATCCGAGACGAATTCCTTCACCGGCAGCGTGGCGCTGACTTTTTCGCCCGGCGCCAGATTGACTAAATTGACAATGGCCTTGCCCTTGGCGGCGCGCCCCGCCTGCGGGATCTGATAAACTTTCAGCCAGTACACGCGGCCCATGTTGGTAAAGACCAGGAGGTAATTGTGCGTAGAGGCGATAAAGATTTTTTCGACAAAATCCTCTTCCTTGGTGCCCATCCCGACTTTGCCACGCCCACCGCGGTGCTGGCTCCGGTAAAGGCTGACCGCGTTGCGCTTGATGTAGCCCGCATGCGAGATGGTCACCACCACGTCTTCTTCCACAATCATGTCTTCGATATTAATATCTTCGGTGCCGGCAACGATTTCCGTACGTCGCTCGTCGCCGTATTTTTCCTTGATTTCATTGAGTTCGTCCACAATGACCTGCAAAACTTTTTGCGGATCGGCCAGGATGCTGGAAAGCCGGGCGATCAATGCCGTCACTTCCGCGTATTCCGCGTCAATCTTGTCTCTTTCCAGTCCGGTCAGGCGTTGCAGGCGCATTTCCAGAATGGCCTTGGCCTGAATCTCAGTAAGACTGAATTTGAAGCACAAAAATTCGCTGGCTTCCGCCGGGTTTTTGGCCGACTTGATCACCTGGATCACTTCATCGATGCTGTTCAGCGCGATGATGTAGCCTTCCAGAATATGCGCCCGCTCTTTGGCGCGCGCCAGGTCGAACCGCGTACGGCGAACCACCACTTCCTGACGGAAGGCAATGAACTTCTCCAGCACCTCTTTGAGGTTAAAAACCTGCGGACGGCCGTTGGAGATTGCCAGCATGATAATGCCGAAAGAGATCTCCATTTGCGTGAATTTATAAAGCTGATTGAGAATAATCGCAGAATTCTCATCACGCTTGAGATCGATCACCACACGGATGCCTTCGCGGTCCGATTCATCGCGTAAATCCGAAATGCCGGCAATTTTCTTGTCGCGCACCAGTTCGGCTATTTTTTCAATTAACGCCGCCTTGTTCACCTGATAGGGCAGCTCGGTCACGACAATTGTTTCTTTATCATTGCGGGCGTTTTTTTCAATGAGCGCGCGCGCCCGGACCCGGATGATGCCGCGTCCCGTCTTGTAGGCGGCAAGAATCCCCTCACGGCCGTTGATAAATCCGGCGGTGGGAAAGTCCGGACCGGGTATGTGCTTCATTAATTCTTCAACGATCATTTTGGGATTATTGATCAGCGCGATGACGCCGTTGATAATTTCCGTCAGGTTGTGGGGCGGAACATTGGTGGCCATGCCGACGGCAATGCCGGATGATCCGTTCAATAAAAAAAGCGGCAGGCGCGTCGCCAGAATTGACGGCTCCTGAAGGGATTCATCATAGTTCGGCACAAAATCAACCGTCTCTTTTTCCAGATCGGACAGCACTTCATCGGAGATGCGCGCCAGACGGCTTTCCGTATAACGCATGGCGGCAGGCGGGTCGCCGTCAATCGAGCCGAAGTTTCCCTGTCCGTCGATCAACGTGTAGCGCATCGAAAAATCCTGCGCCATGCGCACCAGCGTGTCATAAATGGCCGCGTCGCCGTGCGGATGATATTTACCCATGATGTCGCCAACCACACGGGCGCATTTCTTGTAAGGTTTGTTGTGACGGTAGCCAGTTTCGTACATGGCGTACAAGATCCGCCGATGCACCGGTTTAAGACCGTCGCGCACATCGGGAATCGCCCGGCCGATAATGACGCTCATGGAATAATCCAGGTAGGATTGCTTCATTTCATCTTCTATATTCACCAGCGTTTGCTTGTGGTGGATATCACGTTCCATTGTGCTTTTTCCTCTCTTGCTGCACTAACCGGCCAAAATTCACGGTTTTATCGTTTTATGTCTGGTCGCTGCTTTTTTCGTCATCCCGGACAAGCGAAGCGCGATCCGGAATCCAAGATGATCTTTAACTGGATATCGGCTTCCGCCGGTATGACGACTTTACTATATATCCAAATTGGAAACATTCATGGCGTTTTGAAAAATGAAGTCGCGACGCGGTTCCACCTGATCGCCCATCAGTGTGGTAAAAATTTCATCGGCCACCACCGCATCTTCAACGCCCACCTGCAGTAGTGTGCGTTTTTCCGGATTCATCGTTGTTTCCCAGAGCTGTTCCGGATTCATTTCACCAAGGCCTTTGTAACGCTGGATCGTCAGCCCTTTCTTGCCCTGGCTGATGATATAATCAACCAGATCCTTGGCCGTCGGTAAAATGACCGGCGTGGATGAATCTGCTGGCTGGTCGCGGTAAGGCGGCTCTCCCAGTATGGCTACCTGACCTAATAAGTTTCTGATTTCTCCGAATTGCGGCGTTCGAACAATTTCTCTGTCTATGCAGGTGGTATATGTGTTCATATTGTTTTTAATATCAAACAGCATTTTATAGCCGCCGTGATTGGGATCGTCGTCAATGCGATAGTCGGCAACAGCACTGCCGCCCAGGGCCACGACGGTTCTGCCGGCGATTTTTAAAAGCTCGCTTTCACTTTGAAAAGTCTCGTCGGACAAAGCCGGATCTCCGGCGACAATCCGGATGATATTGCGGTCGCGGTGATCTTTTTCAAAGCGATCCAGCAGATCCTTGATCCGCGTCAACTTTTTTATAACTGTCAGCAATTTGTTACCGGTCACGGGAAACGGACTTCCATCGCCCATAAATAAATTAACTTTTCCGACGCCGTTTTCCAGGATGTAGTCTTTCATCTTTTCTTCATTCTGTATGTAAATCTCTTTTTTCTTATCCACCACTTTATAAAGAGGCGGCTGAGCAATAAATAAATGCCCCCTCTCGATCAATTCTCGCATCTGGCGGAAAAAGAATGTCAGAAGAAGCGTGCGAATATGAGCTCCGTCCACGTCGGCATCAGTCATGATGATCACTTTATGATACCGTAACTTACTGACATCATAGTCTCCGGGACCAATACCGGCGCCAAAGGCGGTCACCATGACTTTTATTTCTTCATTTTGCAGCATTTTATCAAAGCGCGCTTTTTCCACATTAAGCACTTTGCCGCGCAAAGGCAAAATCGCCTGATTTTTTCTGTCCCGGCCTTGCTTGGCCGAACCGCCGGCCGAATCTCCCTCCACCAGATAAATTTCACTGAGCGC
>CAZBGE010000174.1:0-3933 GCA_964491435.1 uncultured Smithella sp. | reverse complement strand
TGGAGGGAAGTTCGCTCAGGTAATAGACGTCGCCGGGCAGGATTTTGAAATTAAAAACTTTTTCCACAAAAAGAGAAATTTTTTGCAGGTTCAGGGCGATGGCCAGACCGGCGATGCAGCCGAAAACAGTGCCGATCGCGCCGACAATCAGCCCCTGATAAATAAAGATTTTCATGATGGCGCCGGAGGTCGCCCCCATGGATTTCAAGATGGCGATGTCTTTGTTTTTTTCCATGACAACCATGATGAGCGCGCTGATGATGTTGAAGGCGGCCACCAGCACGATCAAACTCAAAATAATAAACATCACGCGTTTTTCCAGTTTAAGCGCGGAAAACAGGTTTTTATTCATCTGCATCCAGTTTTGCGCAAAAAAAGGAAAGCCCATCTTGCTTTGAATGGCGCGGGCAATGGCATCCGCCTGATAAATGTCATGCACCACGATATCCAGGCCGGAAACAGCGTCTCCCATGTCCAGAAATTCCTGGCAGCTGGCCAGCGACAGGAATGCCAGCGTGGAATCATATTCATAAAACCCCGATTCAAAAATGCCCACGACAATGAATTTTTTCATGCGGGGAACCATGCCCATCGGCGTGGCGATGCCGCCCGAAGGTGAAATAATGGCGATCGTATCGTAAAGAAAAAGTCCCAGATTCCGCGCCATTTCCCTGCCGATCATAATGCCGGCCAGATTTTTGTCTTCCGCGGGAAGTTGCTTCAGGACATTGCCGGGAATTTGATTGAGATAGTCAAGCTTGCCCTCCCGGATTTTTCCCAGATTGATCACTTTGGGCGCGCTTCGGGTGTCCAGGCCGCGAATGACGACACCGGTCACGCCGTTTTGGCTGCGGATCATGGCCTGCGTGTAAATAAAGGGTGTGGAAGCAACCACGCCGGGTATTTTCTCAATTTTCTCGCGGACAGTGCGATAATTTTTCATCGGGCCAGTCATCTCCGTCGTCACTTCAATATGCGAGCGAATGCCGAGGATCTTGGAACGCAGATCTTCTTCAAAACCGTTCATGACGGCCAGCACGATGATAAGCGCGGCTACGCCCAGGAAAATGCCGAAAATCGAGATAAAGGTGATGATCGAAACAAAAACCTGCTTGCGTTTCGCTCTCATGTAGCGTCTGCTGATAAAGAATTCGTAGGGCATGGCAACATCCTGTCGGGAAGCGGAGAATTTTTACAGCTCCAGCTCTGTTGGCGCGCATTTCATTCCTGTCTGGTTCTCAAAAGCGGGAACAAGATGACATCCCGGATAGATGCGGAATCGGTAAAGAGCATGATCAGCCGGTCAATGCCGATGCCTTCTCCGGCGGTCGGGGGCATGCCGTACTCCAGCGCGCGGATATAATCTTCGTCCATTTCGTGAGCCTCGTCATCGCCGGCCTCCCGCTCCCTGAGCTGCTGGACGAAACGTTCGCGCTGATCAGCCGGATCGTTTAATTCGGAAAAGGCGTTGGCGAATTCCCGGCCGCAAATATAGAGTTCAAAGCGGTCAACAATGTCCGGATCCGTATTGGAGCGCCGGGAAAGGGGAGATACCGCAACGGGATAGTCGGTCACGAAGGTCGGCTGGACAAGCTTTTTTTCGACCAGCTCGTCGAAAACAGCCATGAGAATTTTCCCCAAGGGGTCGGTTTCTTTAATATCGCAGCCGGCATTCCGGGCGAAAGCGATAGCGCGCGCGGAGTCGATCAGGTCGGCCGGTTCCATGCAGGCGATTTGCAAAAGAGCGTCCTTGACGGAGAGCCGCCGCCAGGGCGGCGTTAAATCAATTTCCGTATCCTGATAAGTAAATTTAAGCCCCTGAAAAATATGACGGGCGATAAAACCGAACAGCTCTTCCGTGTAAGACATCAAATCCTCATAAGTCGCGTAGCTCCAGTAAAACTCCATCATGGTAAATTCAGGATTATGAAAGGTGTCGATGCCTTCGTTGCGAAAACTGCGGTTGATCTCATACACTCTCTCGAGTCCGCCGGTCACCAGGCGTTTCAAATACAGTTCAGGGGCGATGCGCAGAAATAAATCCATATCGAGCGCATTATGGTGCGTTTTGAAAGGACGGGCGACGGCGCCGCCGGCGCGCGCCTGCATCATGGGCGTTTCCACTTCCAGAAAATCATGCTGATCCATAAATTGCCGGATCAATTTAATAACCAGACTGCGTCGGATGAAAATATCTTTCACCGCCGGGTTGGAAATCAAATCGAGATGCCGCTGCCGGTAGCGGGTTTCGATGTCTGTCAGGCCATGCCATTTCTCGGGCAGGGGATGAATCGATTTGGACATCAGGCGCAGGGATTCCGCCTCAAGTGTCAATTCGTTGGTTTTTGTCCGGAAAAGTTTTCCGGATACGTAAATAATATCTCCCATATCCAGCTTTTTGAAGATGGAAAAATCCTGTTCGCTGAGGATGTTTTTTGCAAGATAGCATTGCATCTGGCCTTTGCGGTCCTGAATTTTGATAAACGCCGCTTTGCCGAAGCTGCGGACAGCCATCAGCCGCCCGGCAATCGAAAATTGTTCAGTTAATTGGCCCAGGGTATCACCGTCGGCGTCGCCGAATTCGGCCATGAGCTGGGCAGTTGTATTCTGTGGCTTGGCATCATTGGGATATAAATCCACCCCCGCTGCTTTCAAGGCCGCGATTTTCTCCAGGCGAACCTTCAAAAGATCATTGTCTTCCATAATTTCTCCACTTTCTAAAAGTCAATCTGACTATATTTTTTTTGACGATTAGTCAAGTATGATTCTGTTTTGCGCCTGCCCTGAATGCTGCGTC
Organism: uncultured Smithella sp.; assembly: GCA_964491435.1. Classification (GTDB taxonomy): domain Bacteria; phylum Desulfobacterota; class Syntrophia; order Syntrophales; family Smithellaceae; genus UBA8904. The sequence goes on along the minus strand of CAZBGE010000174.1, from coordinate 1,136 downwards.
ATCATGCACAGAAAATGGTTGCCTCCGGAACGGTTGTTATGTATGATGCACCCACTTTATTCAGAGGGGGAAGGAAATGATCAACAAAGCGATATTGATCGGCAGACTGGGGAGAGACCCGGAAGTCCGTTACATGCCGGATGGGACAATGGTGACCAACTTTACTATGGCCACGGACGAAAACTACAAAGATAAAAACGGGGAAAAAGTTCAAAAAACGGAATGGCACCGGATTGTTGCCTTCAGAAAGCTTGCTGAAATTTGCGGCAATTACCTCACCAAGGGGAAAATGGTCTATATTGAAGGAAAAATTCAAACAAGAAACTGGGAAGACAAGGAAGGCGTCAAGCGCAGCACAACGGAAATCATTGCCAGTGACATGAAAATGCTGGATTCCAAAGGGCAAGGTCAAGCGCCGGAAAAGACAAATGACACAAATTACAATTCGGCGCCCCCGCCCAGCAGCGATGCGCCGATGGAGGACGTTCCCTTTTAAAATTCAAGCATTGGTCAGCGAACTAGCGCAGGGAGACATGGATTATTTGTCTCCCTCTTTTTTTGCCGGTGTGTTGTTGGAGTCACTGTGATTGTCGGAAACGGATTTCTTGAAATTCCGGATTCCCTCGCCCAAACCCCTGCCGATTTCCGGCAGCTTGCCGACGCCAAAAATAATCAAAATTATAACCAAGACAATCAATAACTCCGGTACGCCAATGCCAAACATAAGATACCCTCTTTCGTTGTTTGTTTTTATGGTAAGCGCAAGTGAATAACCTGCCCTGTTTTTCCTAAATTTTCCAGATTTTTGCCGTCAAACTGTATTCTGACGCCTCCGGCGTTGCCGATGTCCATGTTAAAACGCGCCGCCTTACGCGAGATTTTTTCACCAGGTTTCAGTAAAACCTGAAAAGGTTCTTTATCATCCGTCTGAATGCGGATCCATGTTTCTTCGGTTGCGTAAATAATCAGCGATGTCGATTCTTCGTCATCAATCAGTGAGCCAATGTCCGGTTTGCCGGCTGGAGAAACCGCGGCAGTCGTTCCGGAGGCGGCCGGGATTTGTCCGGCGGCTGCTTTCTGATCCGGCAGTTTTGGCCCGGCGCCGCCTGGATTTGCATGGTCCGCCTCTGCCGGTT
>CAZBGE010000173.1:0-4058 GCA_964491435.1 uncultured Smithella sp. | reverse complement strand
TCTATAAATCACACTGCTGCATCGCAGCGGAGGCAGCGGCAGGCTTCCTTCATGGCGTCTTCCCTGCTGAAGCCCAGCTCCACTTCCGCAAAACTCATCTTGCGAATTTCATGATGCATTTCCGGCATCGGCATCTGCGGCGCTTCCACGGATTCGTCGTCAATCACCAGCGGAACATCAATCTTTTCCGCGGCCGGTTTCTCATAGGCAGGCTCGTTGTTGGCTACGCGGATGGCCGCATCGATGTCGTCGGCCGCCTGATGGCCCGCACCGATGGCCGCAATGACGGTATCCGGTCCGGTTTCTGCGTCGCCGCCCGCAAAGTAACGGGCATTGGCCGTGCGGGATTTATAGCCCTGGCCGACCGCGTAGCAGTCCCACTTGTTGATTTCGACGCCGGTTTTCTTGTCGATAAAGCTCATGTCCGGAACCTGGCCGATGGCCGCCACAATCGCGTCAACGGCCAACGTGAATTCGGCGCCTTCAACCGCAACCGGTTTCCTGCGCCCGCTGTTGTCAAAATCGCCCAGCTTCATGCGCTGGCAGGTAATGGAGCCGACCTTGCCTTTGGCGCCGTCAATGTTCAACGGAGCGACCAGGTATTCGATCTTGATGCCTTCTTCTTCGGCCGCCTTGATTTCCTCTTCGGCCGCCGGCATGTCCTGCCGCAAACGACGATACAGGATGGTGACGTCGGAACCCAGTCTCAGCGCGACGCGGGCCGCATCAATCGCGGAGTTGCCGCCGCCGATAACGGCCACTTTCCTGCCCAGCTTCTTTTTGCCTTTGAGCCAGGCGTCTTCATTGTTGTTAAAGTCGCGCAGGAATTCAACGCCGCCGAAAACGTTGCCCAGGTCTTCGCCGGGTACTTTCATTTTCTGGCTCTTGTGCGCACCGGTGGCCAGGTAGAAGTAATCAAAATCTTTTTCCAGCTGTTTAAAGGTGATGTCTTTTCCCACACGGGTGCTCAGACGGATTTCAACACCCAGGGCGGTGATGTCGTCAATTTCACCCTGCAAAATGTTGCGGGGCAGGCGGTAGGCCGGGATGCCCCAGCGCAGCATGCCGCCGGCATGTTTCAACTCTTCGAATACGGTCACTTTGTAGCCGCGCAGAGCCAGATCACGTGCGGCGGTGAGGCCCGCGGGGCCGGCGCCGATGACGGCGATCTTTTCCTTGCGCGTCACCGGCACGGCTTCCGTCTTCGGACGCGGCGCGTTGTCGGTGATGAAGCGCTTCAGAAATTTAATGGCCAGCGGTTCGTCCATGTTGCCCCGACGGCACTTGGACTGGCATTTGTGGTCGCAGACACGGCCGCAAACGGACGGGAAGGGGTTGGTCTGAAGAACAATCTTGTAGGCGTCTTCAAACCGGCCTTCGCGGACCAGCGCGATGTAGGACGGAATGTCCATTTCAATCGGGCAGGTGTGCTGACAGGGGGATTTGAACAGGGCCGAGCAGACGGTCGCACGGCAGCGATGTTCATAAATATGCTCTTCATATTCTTTTTTGAAGTAGCGGATGGTGCTCAATACGGGGTTGGGAGCTGTCTGCCCCAAACCGCACAGGGCGGCGTTTTTGATGACGCCGGCCATTTCTTCCAGTAGTTCGATGTCGCCGGCTTTACCCTTGCCTTTGGTGATGTCGGTCAGGATGTCCAGCATCCTTTTCGTGCCTTCGCGGCAGGGGGTGCACTTGCCGCAGGATTCATCCTGGCAGAAATCCATGAAGAACCGGGCCATATCGACGGCGCACTTGTCTTCGTTCATGACGATCAATCCGCCGGAACCCATGATGGCGCCCAGTTCGGCAACTTTTTCGTAATCCACGGAGGCGTTGAGGTGCTGAACCGGGATGCAGCCGCCGGATGGACCGCCCAGCTGTGCCGCTTTGAATTTCTTCCCCTTGGGAATGCCGCCGCCGATGTCATAGACGATGGTGCCCAGTTTGGTGCCCATGGGGACTTCCACCAGACCCACGTTGTTGACGTCGCCGGTGAGCGCGAATACTTTCGTGCCCTTGCTCTTTTCCGTGCCGATGGAGGCGGCCCACTTGCCGCCGCGCAAAATGATCTGCCCGACGTTGGCCAGTGTTTCAACGTTGTTCAAAATACTGGGTTTCTGCCATAAACCCGCGACGGCCGGAAAGGGCGGACGGGGTCGCGGCATGCCGCGCTTGCCTTCAATGGAGGTCATCAGAGCGGTTTCCTCGCCGCAGACAAATGCGCCTGCGCCCTGGTAGATTTCCAAGTCAAAGCTGAAGCCGGTGCCTAAAATGTTGTTGCCCAGAAGCCCCGCTTCCTTGGCCTGGCCAATGGCGACGTTCAAACGGTGGATGGCCAGCGGATATTCCGCGCGGCAGTAAATGTAGCCATGATGAGAGCCGATGGCTTTGGCGGCGATGACCATGCCTTCCAGAACGGCATGGGGATCGGCTTCCAGAACGCTGCGGTCCATGAATGCGCCCGGATCGCCTTCGTCGGCGTTGCACAAAACGTATTTCACATCGCTTTTCGACCCGGCGGCAAATTTCCATTTCAATCCGGTGGGAAATCCCGCGCCGCCTCTGCCTCGTAATCCGGAATCCAGCATTTCCTGAACAATCTGCTCCGGAGTCATTTCGGTCAGCGCCTTGGCCATGCCGGCATAACCGTCACGGGCAATGTATTCTTCGATTTTCTCGGGATCGATTAAGCCGCGGTTTCTTAAAACCCGCAGTTCCTGATGGGCAAAAAAGGGAATGTCCTGCATGGTGGGAATGGCTTTGTCCGTGCCCGGCTCCCGATACAGCAGTTTCTCAACGATCCGGCCTTTAATCAGGTGCTCTTCCACCAGCTCGGGAATGTCGGCCGGCTTGAGGTTGATGTAAATGACGCCTTCCGGATAAACGACCATGATGGGACCCAAAGCGCAAAAACCGTTGCAGCCGGTTTCCACGATTTTTATCTCTTCGGCCAGCTTTCTTTTGACAATTTCTTCCAGAAGGGCGCTTTTCACGCCGAGACTGCCGGAAGCCTGGCATCCGGTGCCCCCGCAAATGAGTATGTGTGAACGAAATACTTTCATTGATCCATTATCCTCCTTAAACAATCCTCGCACGAAAAGAATGCGCGGGATTGATGAGATGTTTATTTTAAAATTTCAGAGCCTTTTGCCAGAACAAAGGGCGTTTGCACTTCCCCCGCCAGAACATGGCGCTTGAAGATCTGCCGCATTTTGTTGGGATTGACATACTCGTATTTGATCGGCTCTGTGTCCAACACTTCAACGGTCACCAGCGGCTCGCGGCTGCAAAGACCCATGCAACCGGAGGTGGTGACGATGACGTCATTGACTTTGGCTTCTTCAATCTCGCCCAGCAGGGTGTCCATCACTTCCTTGGCCCCCGATGCAATGCCGCAGGTCCCCATGTGAACGGTCACCTTTACCCGACGGTCGCCGTCGCGCAAAGACATTTCCTTGTGAACTTTTTCTTTGATCTTCTTCAAATCATCAATGGTTATTTTCGCCATGACGCATCCTCCGTTTTCTGTAATGATAATATAATGATATATTAATTGTATTGACTCAAAACGTCTTTGACTTTCGCGGGCTTGATCCGACCGTGAACGTCTTCATCCACCACGATGACCGGACCCAGTCCGCAGGCGCCCAAACAGCGAACGGATTCCAACGTGAACATCCGGTCGGCCGTGGTCTCGCCTTCTTTAATGCCGAACTGCTTCTCCAAAGTCTCCGCTATCGCTTTCCCGCCACGAACGTAACAGGCTGTCCCCAAACACACGCGAATGGTGTGCTTGCCACGCGGGGTCATGGTGAAAAATGAATAAAAAGTGACGACGCCATATACCCGGCTCAACGGTAAATTCAAGCCGATCGCTATCCGCTTCTGGACGCTCATGGGAATATAGTCCAGAGCAACCTGCGCTTCTTCCAATACCGGAATCAGTCCCCCAGGCTTGCCTTTATACTTCAAAATGATGCCATCCAGTTTCTTGACCTGATCCTTTGTGAATTCCTGCAATAATTCCGCGTCTTCAGATTTCATGATATTCCTCC
>CAZBGE010000172.1:0-4085 GCA_964491435.1 uncultured Smithella sp. | reverse complement strand
GTCCCGTCCTTCCGTTGAAATTCCTTTTCAAAAACCCTGGAATAACATCCGGCGCGAACCTGTTCCCGGAGAATTTTTTCCTCCATCGCACGCCACAGAGGGGGAGTCAAATCCCTGTAGGTCATCCTTTTCAGTTCCTCCCCGGAATACCCCACCATTTCTTTGAAGGACGAGTTGCACTCCCTGATAAATCCTTTCATGTTGATGCTTGCGTAACCGTCAACACATTCTTCATATAACCATTCATAACGTTCTTTATACCCCTTGATGGATTCTTCCATCTCCGCAACCCGGCGGCGCAATGTTGACAACTCATCTCTTGTATCTTTTGTTTTTTCCGGCCTTGTCCCTTTTTTCATGCATCTATCTCCCGGCAGTCCGCCGCCCTTCATTCCGGCATTTCCACAATGCTCTGTTGGTATGAATTTTGTTTTGCGGCGCGGAAGTATATATGAAAACCGTCGGTCCCGTGTCAAAGTAAAATTGTGGTGACATTTCTTATGAGGCAAAGTTTCCATACTTTCAATTCATTCCTGGGTGCCGTTCCGCAACGGCATGATGAAACGGGTATCATTTTGCGTATGTTACGGGCAATTTACTTTCTTACCAGCTCCTCCGTCTCTATCCGATGAAAGTAATCTTTGGCCCCAAATATTGCGCCGGCACATAAAGGTCATAACAGCAGGGTGATTCTTTCTATTCTTAGATTGCATTTGTTGCAGAATATGTATAAAGCAGCTCCCTTACAAAGGAGACAGCATTATGAAGATCGCTTTAATCATTCCCATGAACAGCTCTGATCATTCGCGGAGTTTTTATGATTTTAAATTCTATGCCGATTTTCTTTTAACGCGGAAGTATATCTCTTATCTTCTGGCAATTCCCACGCTGACCGCCCTGACGCCCCCTGAGCATGAAATACGGGTGTTCGATGAAAACATTGAAGAAATTGACTATTCCTGGCCAGCGGATCTGGCGGGGATCACGGTCCGGACGATGTTTGCCCGGAGGGCTTATGCCATCTCCGATCAATACCGCCAGGCCGGTGTGAAGACTGTTCTGGGCGGCATCCATGTATCCATGTGTCCGGAGGAAGCCATGCAGCATTGCGACAGCGTGGTCATCGGCGAGGCCGAGGATGTGTGGGCAAAGCTCCTTGCGGACGCGGAAAAAGGCGTGCTGAAAAGGAGCTACAGCGCGGGAGCGCACAAGGATTTGCGTCAGGCGCCGCCGCCCAGCCGCAGAGCCCTTTCGCGCCGCATGTATTTTCAGGATATCATGCAGACCGCCAAGGGATGCCCTTTTCATTGCGAATTCTGCTCGGTTTATGCCTTCGACGGCCAGAAAATCCGCACCCGCACCATCGACCAGGTCATTCAGGAGATTCTGGATATCAACAGCATCGATCCCAAGTATAAGAAGAAAAACGCCATTTTTATCGCCGATGACAACATTATCGCCAACAAAAAATTTGCCCGTGAGCTTTTCATGGCTTTGATGCCGCACAACATCAACTGGATGTGCCAGGCTTCCATCAACATCTCGAAAGAGGACGAACTGCTGGAACTGATGAGGGACAGCGGGTGCGGAGCGATTTTCATCGGCTTCGAATCCATATCTCAGGAAAATCTTGTGGCGATGCACAAGGACATCAATCAGCGTTTTAACTACATAGAGGCCATCAAAAAGATCCAGTCCTACGGCATGCTGGTGCACAGTTCTTTTATCGTGGGCTATGACTTTGACTCCGAGAAAACCTTCAATGAGCTTATTGATTTCATTGCTGAAACAAACCTCCTCATGCCGCTCATCAATATTCTCACGCCTTTTCCGGGCACGGAGCTGTTTGCCAGACTGGAGCAGGAAGGCAGGATTCTCCACAAGGACTGGCGCAAATACGACACCAAGAACGTCGTTTTTGCGCCCCGCTTCCAATCGCCCCGGGAGCTGGAAGCCGGATATAACAAAATCGTCCGGGCGGTGTATTCCTATGACGCCATCTGGAAAAAACTCAATTATTACTGGAATATCGATTTCTGGAAACGGTCCAACGAACTGGACCCGGTCAAGTTCATCTACCGCCTCATTTTCGCCCTGCGGCTCGCCACGCTGCTTTTTTCACGCAACGCGGAGCGGTCAAAATTCATTTTAAAAATATTATCAAAGGTATTTGATAAGCGGGTCAGAATTTCCACCATTCTCAACCTGATGGCCTGCAATGATTTTGCGTGCAGCCTGGATATGGAAGGTAGTTAAAAAATAATCCCGGCAATGTTTACTCTTTGAACTGCCAGCACCTTCATCTGACCAAATTTGTACACGACAGTTTATCTTGACAGACAAGACCGAAATTTTTATACTTCCTCCCACAGGAAACAAATTCTTATCAAAAAAACAAAGGCGCTTTCCTGCCCTTTGGAGGCAACATTGAACTTGTACACCGAAACGGCGTAACGGCCATTGTTGTGACGCTCAAGCTCCATTCACAGACGGCAAATGATGGGCACTTGCAGCAAATAAGGGATCGTCATGGCCTTTTGCGGCCTGCGCCCTTGTGACCAGGAAGAGATGACCTAAACATGAAGAAAAAGAGAAGGAGTATTTATGATCTATGAGCTGGACAAACCGGACAATGTAGTGGAATTACTGGAAAACACCGTTAAAAAATATCCCGGAAGACCCTTTTTGGGAGAGAAAGGCGCCAGTGGCGATTATCAATGGATTCCTTATGCCGATTTCGGCGCGCGCGTAGATCACTGCCGCGCCGGCCTGGCCCGGCTGGGAATCAAGAAGGATGACGCAGTAGGCATTATTTCCAACAACAGCACGGATTGGGCGGTTGGTTTTCTTGCCACCTGCGGGCTGGCCGCGCGTTACGTACCCATGTACGAGGCGGAACTGCTGCAAGTCTGGAAATACATCATCATTGACGCGGACATTAAAGTTCTTCTGGTTTCGAAAAAAAATATCTATCATAAAATCAAGGACATTATTTCATCAGCACCGAAGCTGGAAAAAGTGATTCTCATGGAGGGCGACGGCCCCGACACGTTGAAGGATCTGGAAAGAAAAGGGGCGCAAAAGCCGGTGACCAGCGTTCGGCCTGATCAGTCCGCCATTGGTGTTCTGATCTACACCTCGGGCACAACGGGGGATCCAAAGGGCGTGCTTTTATCCCAGGGAAATCTTTCCAGCAATTCACACGCCCGCATTAAAATGTTTCCCAGCTTCCACGAAGATGAACGGACGCTGAACATTCTTCCCTGGGCTCATACCTATGGGCTGGGCGAATTGATTACCTTCATGCAGCTTGGCGCTTCCATCGGCCTCGCGGAATCGCCGGCCACAATCGTGGACGACATTGCCAGAGTAAAACCCACCTTCCTTGTCGCCGTGCCCAGAGTTTTCAACAGAGTATATGATGGTCTCTGGACAAAAATGAACGATGAAGGGGGGCTGCCCAGAAAATTGTTTGTCATGGGCGTCGAGGCGGGCAAGATGAAACGCCAGCTTGCGGCTCAGGGCAAATCAAGTTTTATGACCAATCTCCAATTTGCCATTGCCGACAAGATTGTTTTCAGCAAGGTCAGGGAAAAATTGGGCGGCCGCCTCAAGGGGTCCATGACGGGCAGCGCCGCCATGAATCCGGAAATTTCCCACTTCTTTTGGGATATCGGCATTCCTCTTTACGACGTGTATGGCCTGACCGAAACCACGCCGGCGGCAACCATGAACGGACTGGCTGCCTGGCGCATCGGCAGCGTGGGAAAGGCCATCGACAAGTGCAAAATCGTTATCGACCAGTCGGTGGTGGAACCGGGGGCAAAGGACGGCGAAATTGTTATTTACGGTCCAAACGTCATGCAGGGCTATCATAAAAAACCGGAAGCCACAGCGGCTGCCATGACCAAGGACGGCGGTTTCCGCACCGGAGACCGGGGGCGTCTTGATGAAGACGGATTTCTTTTCATCACGGGGCGCATTAAAGAGCAGTTCAAGCTGGAAAACGGAAAATACGTATTTCCCGCCGCCATCGAGGAGGACATCAAGCTCAATCATTACATCGAATACGCCATGATTTACGG
>CAZBGE010000171.1:0-4177 GCA_964491435.1 uncultured Smithella sp. | reverse complement strand
ATCAACCTCCTCATTTTTGGGAAGTGCGATATATAAACTACGGTCAATAATGAAAGCTTCTTCTATTATTGCACAAACAAAACGTTCACCGATGATTTCACGAAATATTAATCTTTCTCCCTTAAAAAATTTCGGATCTCTTGGCGCTGCTAACCAACTCCCATAACTTATGAAGTGTTTATTGTCCCATGTGTATTTGAATGTTGCAACGTGTTTGCCTTTTAGTTCGGGAACAAATGTATCATCTTTTTTGCTTGATGAATGGTAAGCACGTGTTTTAATAACTTCTTCTGATTGTCCTCTATACTTATCGTATGGATTTACGCCTCTTGTAATTTCAAAATTATCTTCAAGAATAAAGCTATTTCCTCGAATTTTCTTTAGAATTGGCAAAACTGATTCATCCACTTCAACGTCAAAGACAAAATTTTCATTTCCATAAAATCTTTTTTGTAGAATTGAATTTTTTGTGAAAGAGTTTTGCGTTGAATTGAAGTCAACAATTTCAATAATGTTTTTTTCACTTTTTGCTTGGGTTGCAATAAAAATTAGTGTATCTACTGATGCCTCTTCAAATGCCTTTGCAATATTTGGGTTTAATTTTTTGATATCAAATTTATCAAGAACAAATTTTCTTGTTTTTGTCATTCGTAAATTCTTCAACCAAGAATTTGGCGTAATCAAAGAAATAACACCTCTTGGCGCGAGGATTCCATTTGTCAATTCAATAAACAGTGTATAAAGGTCTAATTGATATTCCGCTGTTGTAAAATTTACGCCGAAGTAATCATGATATTCCTTAAATGCAGAACCTGTCAAATACGGCGGATTCCCTATGACAACATCAAAACCGATAAAATCACCCTCATCGTTGAGAACTTCTGGAAATTCAAACCGCCATTCGAAAGCATTTTCATAGATTTTGTTACTCTTAATTTCTTCAATGGCGGTTTCCAGCTTCTTGATTTCCGCAGTCAACTTTTTGAGTCTTGCCTCCCATGCCGCTTTTTCGGCTTTGGAAAGTCCAAAAATATGTGTCTGCGTGGCATGTGTTTTTAATTCATCTTTTAAATTTTTAAGCCGGACAACACGCTTGTCACCTGCGGCAACTTCACTTTCAAAGTTGCTCTTAATCTCTGCAATGAGTTTTTCCATTGCCTTTTTATCATCTTTGTTCCTGGCGTTACGATAAGCCATAACCGCCACACGATAGCCGTCAATTTTCCATTTGCTATTCCGCAGGGCATTCTTAATATCCGCGTCCAGCGGATAACGGCTGATCAGAGAGTTGCCGCATTTGATGTTAATGTCGATATTCGGCAAGGTTTCCAGCTCGGTAAAATCCGGGGCTTTGTAATAGGCGTTCTTGAGCAGTTCAATCCATAACCGAAGACGGCAAATATTGACGGAGTTGGGATTGATATCCACACCAAAAAGACAGTTTTCGATAATGGTTTGCTTTTCACGGAATAGCGTTTCCTGAATATGCCTGCTTTCTTTGTGCTTTGGATGGTATTCGAATATCTTCCCGTTTTCGTCTGTTACAATCAATTCGTCGTTCTCAAGGGTGACTTCATAATCCGATAGTCGTGCGCCCTGATCGTCAACCAGTAGACCCAATTCATGCTTGATCAAAATAATTTCGTTCAGCGCCGAAACTAAAAAGTGCCCGCTTCCAACGGCTGGATCACAAATGCGCAGGGCGTTAATGACTGCGTTAAACTCCAACTTTTCCTGACTGCTGTTTCTATCGGCTAGGTAATTTTTCAGTTCCCCGATATTGGCGGCTTTCCAATTATATTTCGCATTGAACTTCTGAACAACCGCCCGGCGTATTGCTTCGCGGGACATATACATGGTGATAAAGCCGGGGGTAAAAACAGACCCGTCTTTGTAACCGTTGATTTTCTCAAAAATCAATCCCAGGACGGAAGCATTGATCAGGGTTTTCTTATCTTCCCTGACCTCCTCTGCGCCATCGTCCGCGAAATCATAAGCATCAAGAAATTCAAACAAATATTCCAGCGTGTCGCGCTGGGCCGTCTGTTTCCTGCCTGCCTGATCTTTTAAGACGGTGGAATTGAGAACAGGCAGCGGTGCATCTTTCAACATGCTGATAAATAAACCATTGTGCTCGCTATCTGTTGGTTCAAATAGCGAACTGTTTAAATATGGAACGTTGGCGAACATCTTTTTAACTTGTTCGCTTCGTTCTTCCGGCTTACGCGCCAACACCTGAAAGAAAAGGCTGTTGAGTTCATCAAAATTCGGTATTTTTTCGATATTCAGGAATGCAAATGATTTATCTCCCTTGTGGTACTTGATGAGCTGCGCCTCCAGGAGTTTTAAAAAAAGGAGGCGGTTGATCCAGGTAATGGAAAGTTCCAGCGCCAGATTAAACAGCCGCTCGCTATTTGTTTCACCATAGCGTTGCGGTTTTTCCAGGCGTGAAATTCTATCCATACTGTCAAGTTGAATAATGGCGCTTTCCATGAGCGAGGCTTGCTGACGGCTGCCCGCTGCTTTCCGACCGATCAGCTTCTTTCCCCCGTCTTTTGTTTCTTCAAGGCCGATTATATGCAGCAACTCGGTGTAAAATGTTTTATCCAGACTATTGCTGTCATTCGTAAAAGGCAGTTTTAGCAGATGCTCAGGCGAAAGAAGTTTGTAAAGCGCAATCAGGCTGTTGTCGTCGCGCCTGTCCGCGTTGCGCAGAGGCTTTACAAATTCACGTATATCAAACCAGGTAAAAGCTATTTCCGCCTCGATTTTATTAACAAAGGGTTTTGCAATCTCCTCATAAAAAGCAGCGGTTCGGTTATCGGATAAGCGCCTGCTCTGAATATTCTGAAATTGCTCGACGAAGATTTTATTTTGAGCGAATAGTTTGTCAAATATCTGGGCGTCGAAGATGAACCATTCATAAATATTGGTGGCAATCAGATATTTTATTTGCAGATTTTTCTGTGTAATTCTTTCACGGAGATAGTATAGAATCAATTCATGAAAAGCTTTGACGTTGATATTATTTTGGGTCATCATTTCGGATTTGTTGGACGGTCGCTTGGCTTCGATAATAACGCCGACTTCACTATCAGTCGTTTTACCTAAATGAATAACTAAATCGTTTTTATCCTTGGTGTTGATCGCGTTAATATCACGGTAGTATGTATCGCGCAGGAAGTCTCGCAGGTCGTTTTTTAAGTGTTCTTCGCTTTCGTCCTTAGGCCTGTTTTCGATGACGCTGATTTTATCGAGCAATAATACAAGATTTGTCTTGAATGATTCAATTTCGCTTCTGCCGGGTTTGATTTTCAGAAAAGCCTTATTGAGAGATTGTCTGGGATTGCGTTCTGTTAACTTCATTTATTCTTCCATTTCGGCATAACCTGCGTTCATTTCAATCTTCTGAAACGCCGCATTCATGCTTTCCTGCGGTAATTCATTTCTTGGGACGGGGTTCTCCGCCCGCCAGTCTTTTTCGCCGATGGCGCGGAAACGGCGGATGGCTTCTTCAATGGATGCCCGGTTGATTTCCCCGGTGTGGATGACGATATTCAGGCCAATGCCATAGCGGTACGAGCGGTCCAGGGTAAACGATTCAAAGATGGCCGGCGGCTCATTTTGAATGATTTCCTCGTTGATTTTTTCCTGATAGTCGCGAAAGGTCAGGCCGCCAAATTTATCATAGGTGATATGCGGCCTTTCCAGCATCCGGTACATGCGTTGCCCGTTTGACCAGACGGGTTCAAATTTGATTTCCGCTTCCGCACTGCGCTCTTCTGGTGTCAGCATTTCCCAGGCGCGGCTGTGCGCCATATCTTCCGAGGTTTCCCAAAATTCGGAAGCGGCGGTGATAAGGCATGCATTCCAGATGGTCAACCCGTCGCCGCCCAAAAAATAGACGTCGGCCCATTGATTGTAAATAGCGGGGCGGCCCGGTTCGTCAAGGACATGGTGGCTGAAAAATTGCCCGCCATAAACTGCGATATTGTTTCGTATCTTTTGCCGCAGCCGGATAAAGCTGTCGCGCTGTTGGCGGCGTGGCAAGTGGCAGTAGGGCGTCTGTTTGTTGTTTTTCATAGGTGGTTTCATACAATGATTTGTGGAAGGCGGCAATCGATTTCTGGAGCGGCGCGTGTCAACAAACTTCATTGGTCATTTCAGTTCATCGAGT
>CAZBGE010000170.1:0-4189 GCA_964491435.1 uncultured Smithella sp. | reverse complement strand
ATAAAACCGCCATTTTGTTTGACGATGCCATAAACGGTGGCCAGTCCCAGGCCGGTTCCCCGTCCTACATCCTTGGTGGTAAAGAAAGGTTCAAAGAGTTTATCCAGGGTTGCCTTGTCCATGCCGCTGCCGTCATCACTGACGGCGATCATCACGAAATCTCCAGGAATGAAGTCCAGGTGACGGGAGCAGAACGCCCTGTCAAAGACGGCCGTCGCTGTTTCGATGGTGATTTTGCCCACGCCGGCAATGGCGTCCCTGGCGTTGACGCAGAGATTAGCCAGAATCTGGTCAATTTGGCCGGGGTCCATTTTGACGGGCAGCAGAACATTATCAGGCAGCCAGGCGAGTTCAATATCCTCGCCGATGAGCCGCCGGATCATTTTGAGCATTCCTTCCACGGTTTCGTTCAGATCGAGAACCTTTAAAACCACGGTTTGCCTGCGCGCAAAAGCCAGCAATTGCCTGGTGAGATTGGCGGAACGCTCAGCGGCTTTCCGTATTTCCTGCAAATCTTTGTATATTGGTTGCGCGGCATCAATGCGCGTCAGGGCTATCTCTGCGCGTCCCAAAATGACACCAAGCATATTGTTGAAATCATGGGCGATGCCTCCGGCCAGCCGTCCTACGGATTCCATTTTCTGAGATTGCGTCAGTTGCGCCTGCAACTTCTCGCGCTCTTCATCCGCCTTCCTGCGTTCTGTAATATCCGTGTGTAATCCCAGCAGACCGATGATTTTTCCACGATCATCCCTGATAGCGTCCGCCCGCAGCAGGATGGGAAATGTTTTACCGCTTTTTGTCAGCAGATTAATCTCTCCGGACCAGGAACCTCCCGCCATGATGGTATCAAAAACCGTTTTGGCGAAATCTTTGTCTGCATAAATTTCACGTCCGCTTTCCATGACGGAAAGCTCTTCGGGCGTGTATTCAAAAAGTTGCGTGAAGGCTTTGTTGTGATAAAAGTGATGGCCTTCGGGATCACTCAATCCAATGGCGTCGCTGGAGCTTTCCACAGCCGCTTTGATGATAAAAAGAGCTTCCTCCGCCTTTTTGCGGTCCGTAATGTCGCGGAGATTGACGATGATGGCGTCAACAGTTTTTTCAACCACCAGATTGCTGGCGACGACCTCAAAAGTCCGCCAGAACCCGTTTACGTCGCGCACACGCCGTTCAGCTTTCTGGACGGGAGCATTGATGTCTGCAAATAATAAATGGAAGGCTTTGAGGACAAGATCTATATCATCGGGATGAACATTGTCCAGGACGCTTTGTCCGATTCTTTTTTCCACATCCAGGCCCAGAATGAGATTTGCCGCAGGATTTTCATAAATGATCTTTCCCTCCCGGTTTACAAGAATAATAATATCTGAAGAATGCTCGGTAAGAATCCGGAATCGCTGTTCTTCTTTGTAGAGTTTTTCTTCATCCTGCTTTTGTTTGGTAATATCGCGGATCGATTCGATATGGCCGATGACATTGCCCTCTCTGTCCAGAAGAGGACTGACGGCCGCAAAAACATGGGCGCCGCGGTTCCGGTAAAATGACGGGACAAACGCTTCGGCGTGAACAACAGAACCGATCCGTACCACGCTGGAATACCGGGCGTTCAGATCCGGCCCATTCATGCCGGACGAATTCAGCAGGTCGCTGAAAAAAAGCGATTTGACCGAGGAGTACTCCTGACCCGTCATTTCTTCCATGGAGATGCCGGTCAGCTCCTCCATCGCGCGGTTCCAGGCGATGACTTCGTTTCCGACCGTGATCAGCGTGGCGTCCGGCAGAAAGTTGATAATGTCCCGCATCTGTTTATTGGCCGCTTTCAGAGCTTCTTCGGCCTGCTTCCGCTCGGTGAGCTCGCTCCGGAACGCCAATTCGCTTCTTCTTAACTCATCTTCGAGCCGCTTGCGTTCCGCGGTGTCTCGGGAGATTCCAGTGGAATTCTTGGATTTTACGGCCATTCTTTTTCAACCTCCATTTAGGCAATTTGGATGGGCTTTGCCCAGGTTGACCAGGTCATATTCAGTGATGACTGCATTTGCCGTCCTCGTATGTTTAAGAATCAAGCGCAGGAAAATGTTGATCAGGGCAAGTGAGGATGAGGAAAATTGTAAAATAATACACATAGTATGTCAGTATTTTTAAGTGCGCATAGGATCAGCCAAAGTCCTTCTGACGACTCAGCGATTTTCGCAACTGTTTGAAAATTTGATTGATTTGCCTAAACATTTTGCTGAAAAACCGTTTTAAGCGGATATGCGCCGGTTTTTTCGGCTCCGGTAGTTTGGCCCAGTTCGACTGGATGACGACGCCGAGATAATTCGGAGAGAGGGAAAAATCCCATTCTCCCAGCATTTGCGCTTCACAGAACTGTTCGGCGTAATGATAAATTTTAAAAAGAGGGCCGGTAGGCTTGATCGGCATCACTTTGCTGAACATCAGGTATTCGCCGTAGAGTTGCATTTCGCTGTCATATTCTTTTAGTAAATCAAAGATGGTGATGTGACGGGGCTTCAGATAATCATTGTGTAAACTTTCCAATACCTTGCACGACCAGATCAATGGCGAACAGCCGAAGTTATAAAGCGGACCGGCCCGGTGGAACAATTCCTGAAAATGAATCGCCATTTTTTCAAAGTCGCGGATGATTTTCTTGTTTTTAACTCTTCTGGCAAAATCAAAAAGGTCTTTTGTATCGTGCTGAAGCGTATAGGGGGTGTCTTCATCGTAAAAAAAGTCATCAATTCGAAATGGTTTAATGAAGTACGAATCGGAATCAATCCAGAGGTAATTTCTGCACAAACCCATCCGCCAGAACTCCAGTTTCACCAGCTGCTGGATTAATTCAGAAGGAAAGCGTTTGGGAAGAGGGCCATATGCCTGATGGCTCTTGTCCAGTATTTCCTCATCCGTCATGAATTGACAGGGAATGTTATGAAAGCATTCCCTGAACATATTCAATTCGGCGGCGGGAACGCTGAGATACAGAGGAATATTATCGGCGTTGAAGCGATGAACACTTTCCGCCAGACGTCGCGCCCGAAACATGTCTTTGCCGTATGATTTACAGAAGATGGCGATTTTATGCGCTTTATTTGCCATCAAGTTTTATTCCGCCCGGCTGCGGCATCAATCTGCGACACCGCGGCGATTAGTTTGTTGACTGTGGCTTCAACCGTAAACGGAGATTCAACCGGTCTGTCCGGCAAGCCGGAGGTGTTCCATTGATCAATATAGTTCTTGATGGCTTCCCGTACTTTTGCAGTGTCGAGTTTATCCACATAAGTGTGCCTGGTTTCGATGAGAAATTCTTCCAGTTCCGTTTCGCTGGTGATCAGGCCCAAAATCGGGCGTCCCGTCAGTAAATATTCAAAAAGCTTGGAAGGAACATATTCATAGCATGTGTTGCCTTCCGTGCCGTGCAGCAGAATCAGGACATCCGTCATTTTCATTGCTTCCATGACAATTTGCCTGCCGGATTTGCCGGTTTTGGGATCATATTCCACGCGGCCGTGTTCAATCAATACTTCGCCCAATGGGCATTCCCGCAACGCTTTTCGGGAGACGGCGTCAAGTTCGCAGCCATACACATCAAGGGTCATGCGGTTTTGCAAATCCGGATATTTTTGAATTAATTCATGCATGGCCTTGATCACGATTTCTAAATTACGTGTATTGGAGAGTGAACCGAAATGCCCGAAATGAATTTTCTCTCTTTTTTTATACGCCGCGTCCTGGAAATTGGGAGGATTGGCGCCCGGTCGGACAACAAGGCTTTGATGTTTTATCGGATGGCGCCGGTTGGCGTTTTCCAGAGCCCGGTTCGTAAAGTAAACAACGATGGAAGCATGATTGCAAACGATTTTTTCCACAAATTTGTTGAAATAATACTTGTGCCATCTCTGTTCCTGGTCGTCGAGAATAAGCGGGTCGTGCAGCTCCGCCATCCAGGGAATATGATAAATTCTGTTCAGGATATAGCCTGTTAGATGCGTCGTTGGCGGGCCGGCGGTTGAATAGATCAATTCAGGACGATGCTTTCTAATGATAAAGCAGCCTTTGATGGATGCGCTGATAAACCAGGACCACTGGCTGTCCAATTGCAGAAAAATTTTTTCAAGCAGATAGAAGGGAAGGCAGACAATGGTGGAGACGGCTTTTAAAATAACGCGTATAACATTGTTTTTTA
>CAZBGE010000169.1:0-4235 GCA_964491435.1 uncultured Smithella sp. | reverse complement strand
TATCTTCACCCCCCATGCACACATGGGCGGCCTGCGGCGATTGCAGATACCTCATTTGCCGGTAAAGGCCCTCCGCTTGAATTTGCTGAAGCTTTTCGTCAAACATCGTCCTGGTTTTCATTTAAATTATTTCCGTCAAGGCAATGATATCGCTGATGTTCATCGCTTGTTCAAAGACTTTCCGGATCCGTTCCGGCGGCAATTTATCAGAGTCCGCCGCCGTGATCACGGGCAGCGTGAAAATGGCCGCTATGCCCGAGAGCTTCTTGATCATCGCGATATTGTCCTGTTCTACCAGGCTTTCGCCTGCGCGGTTGATGAGGATGCCTTTAATCCGCAGACTCGCGTTTCTGGCATACTCCAGTGTCAGCAATGTATGATTGATCGTCCCCAATCCCGCGCGAGCCACCAGCAGGCAGGGGAAACCCAGCTTGCGAATGACATCCGCCTGCATAGCCCCCTCGTCATTAAAGGGCACGGCCAGCCCGCCTGCGCCTTCCGCGATAATCAAGTTATAGCGGGTTTTCAAATCATTCAAGGCGTGATGTATAACGTACGGATCAATAAGGCGGCGGGCGATGCGCGCGGCCAGATGCGGCGCAACCGCTTCCGCAAAGGCAAAGGGAGTCACCCGCTCGCTCGGTTCGTCAAAACCGGAAACCGTATGGACAAACGCCGCGTCGGCGGCAATGCGAACGCCCCCGTATTCCGTCATGCCGCTGGCTACCGGCTTGAAATAAGCGGCCCGGCATCCGCTTTTTAACAGCAGGTGCATCAACCCTGCGGCAACAAAGGTTTTGCCGACATCCGTGTCGGTTCCAATGATGTAAATTCCCCGGCTCATGGCTGGATATTTCCTGTGTTCATCAGCAATGCCATATCAAAAGAGAAAGGGCGCGCAAAGGGTTTTTTGTTCATCACAATAGGGTGTGCTTCTTTCCTGATGCCAAATCTTCCCTCACGGATGCGTTGACGGAATCCGCATTTACAACCGTAACCAGGAAATCCATCTTATGCGAGAAATCCGCCATCGACAACAAAACTTGCGCCTGTCGTGAACGACGCCGCATCCGAAACGAGGTACAGCACGGCCCCGGCGATTTCGCGAGGTTCGGCATGCCTGTTCATGGGAATCATCTTCACCGCGATATCGTGAATGGCTTCATTGTCCATAATCGCTTTCGAGAAGTGAGTGTTTACCAGACCGGGCAGAAGCGAGTTCACGCGGATATTCTTTCCCGCGAGTTCCTTGGCGAATGCCTGCGTCATGGAAATGAGGCCCGCCTTGGTAATAGAGTAAATGCCCTGCAGCAGCGCCGGTTTAACTCCATTTACCGAGGACACATTCACGATAGCGCCGCCGCCCGACGCCTCCATCAATTTCGCTGCATGTTGGATCATGAAGAAAGGACCTTTCAAGTTGACATCAAAGGTTTTGTCCCAGACGCCTTCGTTCGCGCCGGCCATTTCACCAAAGTACGGGTTCGTGGCGGCATTGTTGACGAGTACGTCCAGCCGGCCGTGGCGCTCTTTGATTTTGGCGTACAGCCCTTCGATCTGTACAAGGTCGCCCACATGGCATGCCATGATCTCGGCTCTGCCGCCCCGGGAGGCAATGTTGGATGCTACGCGTTCCAGAGCGTCCGCTTTTCTGCTCACGAGAATACAAAGTGCTCCATAATCAGCCAGTGTTATTGCAATCGCCTCGCCGATGCCTCTGCTC
The DNA here is from genome assembly GCA_964491435.1 of uncultured Smithella sp. Classification (GTDB taxonomy): domain Bacteria; phylum Desulfobacterota; class Syntrophia; order Syntrophales; family Smithellaceae; genus UBA8904. The sequence continues at coordinate 2,512 of CAZBGE010000169.1, read as the reverse complement.
GCGCCGGTTACAACCGCAACTTTTCCATTAAGAACAAATTCCACTTTCTTCACATTTTTCTCCTTTCAACTGATTATTTTTAAATCCTTTTCTGCACAATTTGCCCTTGCCGCGCAATCCTGGTAAAACCGTGGATCATGACTTTTAGACGTGATTCCTCAAATGCAATTCCAGCGGATGAGGGCTCAGGTAAATCTGTTCCCGCAGATAAGCCTGATCATATTTTCGCGCATAGTGGCTGAGCATGGTTACAGGAACGATCAAAGGGAAAAACGCTTTCCGGTAACTGTCAATTATTTCCAGTAGTTCTGTCTTTTCGGAGGCGGATAGCTGTTTTTTGAAGTAGCCCATCATGTGCTGCAAAACATTCACGTGTTTTTTTTGTGTGGCTTCGAGCTTCAATGCTTCCATTAGCATTGTTTCGTATTGCGGAAAAAGGTTGCGCTCGTCCAGGCTTTTTTGCGAGGCGACCAGTTTTCCCATTTCCCGGCAGAGCTTTGCGCTGTGGGATAACAGCAGGAATTTATGGCGGGTGTGAAAATTCACTAGCGCATCCCGATTGGTTTTCATGCTCCTGGTGTCACGCCAGCGTTTGAGCGTGAAAATTTTTTCGATAAAATTTTCACGAAGGCCGGTGTCGTGAAGCCGTCCTTCTTCTTCCACCGGCAGCAGGGGAAATCGTTCCATGAAAATCCGCGCGAAAATTCCGACACCGGTTTTAGCGGACATTCCCTTGCCGTCATAGACCTTTACTCTTTCCATGCCGCTTGAGGGGGAATCGCTTTTGAAAATAAAGCCGCAAAGGTCTTCCCGGGCAAGTTCCGTAACGCGTTTTTTCGCCCAACGGACCAGCATGTCCGTTTTATCCTCTCTTGTGCTGCGGGTGACCAGTCGCGGTGCATTCTTATCTCCTTCCAGCCTCATGGCCTCGCGGGGAACGCCCATGCCGCTCTCTGTTTCCGGGCAGACCGGCACATAGTCTACATACCGTCCCAGTGTATCGCGCAGATAGCGGTCAAGTTTGTGTCCGCCGTCATAGCGGACAGGATGTCCCAAAAGGCAGGAACTGATGCCGAGCCTTATTTTTTTCATTTCGTTTACCTCTTCATTCGCTGCGTTTTATAATCTTACAGATCCGCTTCGGAATACCGGACGGCATGGCGTGCTTTTTCAATGCAGGCAATCAGGGCCTGCATGTGCACCTCCTCGATAAAAGGCGACATGACAAAGGACTTGATGGCCACAACCGGTTCGCCGCATGCGGCGGTGCGGTAATGGCTGGTCAAGGAAAGGACAAAGCCTTCTTCCTGTTCCATCTGGCGATGGAGTTCCTGAAAGAGTTTTTCATTGTAGGCGTTGCTGCGCCTCAGGCTATCCGAGTACTCAGGATGGTTGAGTTCGCTGGAAAAGAGCGCCTTGGCGTCCATCCCGTCGGGATAGGCGCGGAAAAGCGTTACCGGTCCGTAGTTGTAATCGTTTACCTGGCACATGGATGGATGTTCGTCGAGCCTCCGGCGCAAAACCTCGGACATGCTTACCAGATGTCCCAGAAGTGCGCGGTAGCCTTCCTTGCCGAACATTTTCAGGTTGGCCAGGGCTGCCAGCACCGCCCCGCCGGACCTTGATGTTTCCATCGTAAACACGCCGGGATGATAATTGCCGAACTGAAAGAGATATGGCATCAGACCTGTGTCACGGCTGATGCGGTTGAGGTCTTCCTTGTTTTTGCACAGCACCATGCTCGAAACGTAAGGACCGAAGCCTGTTTTGTGAAAATCGATTCCTACGGAATCGGCGCGGTGTAAAGCGCTCATGTTGACCTGCGTATCCCAGAGGCTGCGCAGGGTGCGCGTGTTGAAGCCCAGAGGATTTGCGTCGAAGTCATAGTCATTAAAGACCGACCAGGCCCAGCCGATGACGGCATCGGCATGAATATGCGGCCGGTAGGACAAATGATACTCTTCGGCCAAGCGGTCGCGCAGGCCGGCGATATACTGGAGATTGTCAATGCCAAAGGCGTCGGTGGTGCCCAGCGTGGCGATGATGGCGGCGATTTTTTCACCCCGCTCCAGAATGTTCCGAAGGCTTTTTTCCAGCGCCGCCAGATCCATGGAGTTGTCGCTGTCCGTGGGGATCGTCACCAGGTTGTCTGTTCCCATACCCAGCCAGCCCAGAACGTTGAGTTTGGCGTAATGAGCGGCGGATGAGGCCACAAGCTTTACCGGTTCGCGCACGCCATGGCGAAAAGTCTCCGGAGACGCTTTCTCGAGGCCGAGTTTCACGCCGTAGAAGGTTGTGCCTGTGCCGCCGAATGTGCAGATTCCCGCGGCTTCCTGTGGAGCATAACCGATCAGCGACGCGCACATGGCCGCCGTTTCGATTTCCGCAAGACCCACCCGGTAACTGTATTCGTCCGAGATAATATTAGGGTTGTAAATGGCGCCGAACAGACTGCCGATGATGGCGGGAATGGTGGTCGGCGGCACGACGTTTTCCTGCGTGCGCGGATGGC
>CAZBGE010000168.1:0-4364 GCA_964491435.1 uncultured Smithella sp. | reverse complement strand
CGCGTCGTCTTCCGAATCTTCAATCATTAGTACCCGAAGCGGTTGATCCTTCATGAGGCTGCTCCCCTGTTTGGTGAATAATCTCCGGTGAATGACTAGTTTTTCATCTATTCCTGCAGTGTGAAATAGAAAGTTGACCCCCGTCCTGCTTCGCTTTCAGCCCAGATATGGCCGCCATGCCGGTTAATGACGCGTTTGACCGTGGCCAGACCGATCCCCGTTCCCGGAAATTCATCGGCGCCGTGGAGACGCTGAAAGGCATCAAAGAGTTTGCCGGCATGGGTCATGTCGAACCCCACGCCATTGTCGCGGATGAAATAGACGGTATTGCTGTCTTTAACTGCCGCGCCGAATTCAATCCGGGGCTGATCAATTTTTCCCGTATATTTCCAAGCGTTTTCCAGCAGGTTGGTCACGACAATCTGCAACAGATTGGCGTCTCCCCGAACTTTGACTCCTTCTTGAATCAGCAGATCGACAGTCTTTTGCGGGTTGTTATGACGGTATGTCTCCGCAACAGATTTCACCAGGGCGCTCAAATCAACCGTCTCGTATCGGACTTCTGATTGAGTTACTCGTGATAACTTCAGCAGATCGTCAATCAACGCATTCATGCGTTGCACGCCGCGGCGCACACGTTCCAAATAGTCCTTGCCTCGCTTGTCCAGAATTCCTCCGTAATCTTCCAGCAATATCGCACTGAAGCCGTCGATGATCCGCAAAGGAGTGCGTAAGTCATGGGAAACGGAATAACTGAAAGATTCCAGCTCCTTGTTGACAATTTCCAGCTGGGCGGTCCGTTTCTTGATCCGCTGTTCCAAATCCTCGTTTAATAAGCGCAGTTCCTCCTCGACGCGCCTGCGTTCGGTTATGTCGCGGGCGACGGAGACCATGCCCGTAAGTTGTCCGTTTTGCATGATGGGAGAGCCATTGATTTCAATGGATTTGATGTGGCCATCCCTTGCGACAAGATCGTAAATTGATTCCGAAATCATTTCACCCTTCAAGATCAGACTCATGTTGGCGGAGGCCCGCTCAAAAGATTCCGGGATGAAGATATGTCTGAAATCGGCAAAATGGTGACCTGTAAAATCATCCGGCTGGTAACCTAAGATTTTCTCCACGCTCGGCGAGACGCTTAATACAGTGAAATCTTTATTGATGACAATAATAATATCCGACGCGTGATCAAAGCTCAGCCGATAGCGTTCCTCCAGGTTTTTGAGCTCCTGGTTGGTTGATTCCAGATCTGACATTTTCTTTCCGAGCTTTTTAAACAGTGCTTCATTGTGTTGCCTCAGAAAATCCATCTCTTCGCTCAGAGATTTCTCCGCCGGCGCGGTTGCCGTTTTTTTCTCTTCCAAAAGATTGAGCAGAATGTTGAGCAGGATCTTCGGTTCCTGGGGCTTGATAATGAACCGGTCGGCGCCGAGATCCATTGAAAATTTTTCATCTTTTGCCTCGGTGTAAGTGGCTGTGTAAAACACAAAGGGGATGTGCTTGAGGGTGTCGTCCAATTTACAGGCCCGGCACAGGGTATAGCCGTCCATAACCGGCATCAGGATATCTGAAACAATAAGATCAGGAGGATTGAGGCGGGCTTGCTCCAGTGCCTCCTTGCCATTTTTCGAAGAGATGACTTCAAAATGGTATGCTTGCAGAATGCTTTCCAGCAGATACAGGTTGACACGGTTGTCATCAACAATTAAAACACGCGTCGCCATGGTTTGTCCCTCTAATGATATAAAAACAAGCGCATATTTATGTCCTGCGCGCCGCCTCGCGCAGCCTTCAGGTCAACAGGCGATCAGAGAGCGGTTTATGCAAATTTTCCACATCCTGTGGCGTATTGAGATTCTGAAAAAGACGCCCGTCCGGGGTGAACGGCCGAATCTGTTCCTCCCCGATGGAAAGGACGCGCATGTCCCGGTAGAATCCGGTGATTTTCAGCTTGTTCATTAAAAGAAGGCGTTTGATGGAGGGAAGGCAATTGCGTGAGTAAATCGCATGAAGGGGTTGGCGCCCATCGGCGGTTTCCGGCACAATGATGTCATGCTTATCCGCCTGCAAGACCATGTAATCGATAAAGCTTTTATTCAAAAACGGCATGTCGCAGGCGCTGACAAAGGCGTAAGGGCTTTTTGAATAAAACAAGCCTGTGTAGATTCCCCCCAGCGGCCCTTTTCCTTTGTAGATGTCGGTAACGATAGAGGCGTCCGGAAATTCCAAATAAGAAAGCGGATCGTTTGCCACGATAATGATTTCGGCAAAAATCCGTCGATAGACGCTCAGCGTTTTATGAATCAAGCTTTCGCCGTTGATTTCCAGAAATGCTTTATTCGCTCCCATTCGGGAGTTTTGTCCGCCGGCCAGAATAATGCCGCCGACGTTGCTTTTCATGTCCGACACCGTGAGATCTCCCATGAAAAAAAGACCGCCTGTATTATTGCTTTTTATTCAAAAAGTTCCCATCATCCGTTGGCGTCCGTTCCGGCGGGAATTTTTCGCGACCGGAATGGACGTCCGGGATGCAAATTTAAAAATCCTTGAAATCATCATGTTCGAAGGGAATGACCTCTTCCGGACGTGATTTTTTGACCGGAGCGGGGCTTGAAACCGGTTTTTTCCCGGCGTCAGGCAGTGCGCGGTCAGGTGTTTTTTTTGTCATTTTATATGGGGCGGCGGCTTTTTGCGCCGGTTCGTGACTTTGTGCTTTTGCCGGCGAGGGGCGTTCCTTCGTCTCATTGACTTGCCCCTGGATGATCACAACCAGCCGCCGGACAATACTCTTCATTTGCACAGACTGGGCGTTCATTTCTTCCGCGGCGCTGGCCGATTCTTCGGCGGTTGCGGCATTCTGCTGGGTGACACGGTCGAGTTGGGTTACGGCCTTGTTGATCTGATTGATTCCCTGGGCCTGCTCATCCGACGCGGCGGCGATTTCCCTGACCAGATCCTCAACTTTCTTGGCGATTTGCACGTTTTCCTGAAAGGCTGTTTGCGTCAGTTCGGTCAGATCGCTGCTCTCCTTGACGACCGTAATGGTATTTTCGATGAGGGAAGCCGTGCTTTTAGCCGCTTCGGCGGACCGCTGGGCAAGATTACGAACCTCGTCGGCGACGACGGCGAATCCCGCGCCCGCTTCTCCCGCGCGGGCCGCCTCTACCGCCGCATTCAGGGCCAGAAGGTTGGTTTGAAAGGCGATTTCATCGATGGTCTTGATGATTTTGCCGGTTTCCTCGCTTGTTTTGGTAACCTTTTGGATTGCATTGGCCATATTGTTCATGTGGTTATTTACTTTGCTCACGATGTCCCGGGTTTCGGCCGTGAGAATCTTAGCCTGGTTGGCGTTTTCCGCATTGCCCGACGTCATGGCGGACATTTCTTCCAGAGCCGATGATGATTCCTCGATAGCGGACGCCTGAGATGATGCGCCTTCCGCCAGGTTTTCCGTGGCGTTGGATACGAGCACCGAAGCGGAATTCATTTCAACGACCGACTCATTCAGATCGTCCGCAATTTGCTGAATTTGCGCGATCAATTTTTTTCCTATGATCACGATATTGGTGATAAGAATCAGCATGGCAATAGGCGTCGTTATGGCGGCCACCCATCCTAAACCTGCTCCGCTTGCCCGGCCGGACATAAAGCCCGCCAGAATTGCGGCGCTGACACCCGGTATCATCCACATAAAAAGTCTTACGGTTAAGGTATTTCCCATAAAATACCTGAGAATAAAGGTCATAAATGCTCCGGCGATCAGATAGATGACCAACTTGATGGCGGATTCAATCAGCAAGTCCATATTTTCCTCCTTTGTGCGCCAAGATTAATTCCGCCGATGTATCCTGAAAACTATCTTGAGTCAATAAAATTTGGGGTAAAATTTAGCGAATAGTTTGATGAAAACATAGAAAAACCGAAATTCCCCCTGGCGGCGGATAATGAGCCCCCGCTATGCTTTCCAGCGCAGATAGCCATTTAAGATTACGGAGAAAAGACGGATTTCCGCTTTTCCAATACGACGGGAAAAAAATCGGCCGCGTCCTTTTATTCCGGGCGAAACCAGCCCTATTTGAGCTCTCTGCTGGAATATCCCAGGACATTCCTGGCGACAATCAGGTGCTGGATCTGTCCCGTTCCTTCAAAAATGTCCGTGATCTTGATGTCGCGCATCCATTTCTCGGCAAGATGATCGCACGTAAAACCAAGCGGTCCCAGCAGTTCGCAGCACTTTTGAACGATCAGCGTTCCATAGCGTCCTGCTTTCGCCTTGGCCATGGACGCCTCCAAGTTATTGAATTCTCTATTGTCCATCATCCACGCCGCCCGCCAGGTTAAAAGCCGCATCGCCTCCAGTTGCG
>CAZBGE010000167.1:0-4385 GCA_964491435.1 uncultured Smithella sp. | reverse complement strand
CATGATCGGCGTGCAGGATCAGCAACGTGGAAAGCGCCTTTTCAATATCCGGATCAGGCACATAGGGATTTACCGGCGAATCAAACATCATATAAAGAAAGTTGGATGCGTATTTCAAATCGCGTTTGGGATAGACATGAGGATGGCCGATGCTGTGCTTGTAGGAATAAGCGGCAATCGTGCGAATCCGGGAAATCAGCGAGGCGGCCATTAAATCGAATGTCTCCGCCTGAAAGCTTTCCGTAAAATAGTCTGTATAGTAAACAGACAGGGAGTTGACCATCGTTCCCAGAATAGCCATCGGATGAGCTGTCGGCGGAAATCCGTCAAAGAAGCGCAGCATCTCTTCGTGGATCATGGAATTTTGCGTCAGGCGCTGAGAAAATAGCTGCTGCTGGGCTTTGTTGGGCAGGTCGCCGTAAATCAGCAGATAGGCCACCTCCGTAAAACTGGCCTTCTCCGCCAATTCCTCGATGGGAATGCCCCGGTATCGCAGGATTCCTTGATCACCGTCAATGTAGGTAATCGCGGACATGCAGGAGCCGGTGTTCTGATAACCGACATCCAGCGTAATCAAACCGGTATCCTGCCTTAATCTGGATATATCAATGGCCTTTTCCCCTTCCGCGCCCCCGATAATCTGCATCTCATGGCTCAGGCCCTGGTACGTCAATATTGCTTTTTCCATAGTTTTTTTATCTCCCAATCCGCCGCCTTCATACCTTAAAGGGAAAAAGACTGTCAAGATTTTATCAAGCCAGATTGTAAAATAATCATTGAAAGATAGTAGCAATCATGTTCAAATCCGGTAAACATCAATAAGCGTTTTGACGGGGGCTCAGATGCACGAACTGCCGATCATGAAAAGCATCCTGGATATCGCGCTTCAGCATGCCGGAAAGCATGACGTCCTGAAGATTCGCGCCATCCATCTGGAAATCGGCAGGTTAAGCGATCTGGAAGAGGAATGGATGCAACGCTATTTCGATTATCTCAGCCGCGGCACCCTGGCGGAAAACGCGGAACTGAAAATCCATTGGATACCCGTCGTGTTCCAGTGCCCGGCATGCGCCGCATCACTGAAGGCGGACGGGAATAACTTGCGGGATGTTGCCTGTGCTGTTTGTGGAAACAAGCAGCTGATCCTGGTTTCCGGCCGGGAATACAGAATCAAAAATATGGAGGTGGAATAATGGGAGAGATCAGACTGATCGAAATCAAAGAAGAAATTCTCACAGATAACAAAAAAAGCGCCGATGACTTGCGCAACGCTTTGAAAGAACAAAAAGTCTTCCTGCTGAACCTCATGTCATCTCCTGGAGCGGGCAAGACCAGCCTGATTCTCAAGACCATTGAGCATTTGCGGAACAAGTTCCGGATCGGGGTTCTGGAGGCGGACATTGATTCCACCGTGGATGCGGAAAAAATCGCCGCCGCGGGCATTCCATCCGTTCAGCTGCGCACCGGCGGCTTCTGTCATCTGGACGTCGGCATGGTCAGAAAAGGGCTGGCAGCATTTGATCTGACGGCGCTGGATCTCTTGATCATCGAAAACGTGGGCAATCTGGTCTGTCCGGCGGAATTTGACACAGGCGCCATCATGAACGCCATGCTCCTGAGCGTTCCCGAAGGCGACGACAAACCCCTCAAATACCCGCTGATGTTCACGATTTCCGACGCGCTGCTCGTCAGCAAGATGGATTATCTGCCCCTTTCGGACTTCAACCTGAAAGCCTGCTGCGAACGCGCCCGGAGGCTGAATCCCCGCATCACCGTCTTTGAAACATCATCCAAGACAGGCGAGGGCATCAAGGCCTGGTCCGACTGGCTGGCGCAGGAAGTTCAGCAATCTGGAATCCAGGCGGGTTAAAGGAAGATTCTCTGATCATTGACAGCTTTCCAGGGAAAGAAATTTCACATATTGTAAAGTTCAAGAAATAACAGGCATCAGACAAAAGTCATCAGGCTGAAAACAAAAAGAGGAGCATGACCATGACCAAACCTTATATGGGAAAAATCCTCATGGTGGATTTGACAAACCGGACCATGACGGAAGAAGCAATACCAGACCGGATCTATGAACAATACCTGTCCGGGATGGGTCTGGGCGCTTACATTCTTTACAATCGTATCCCCGCCGGCGCCGATCCTCTGGGACCGGAAAATATCCTGGGTTTTTGTTCCGGCTTCCTCACGGGAACGGGCAGCCTGTTTTCCGGCCGGTGGACGCTGGTGGGCAAGTCGCCGCTGACCGGATGCTGGGGCGATGCGAATTGCGGCGGCACCTTTTCCCCGGCCATCAAGCGCTGCGGTTATGACGCCATTTTCTTTAAGGGCATCAGCCCCTCCCCCGTTTATCTGCACATCAAAAATGGCAAAACCACCCTGCAAGACGCCGCGGAGCTTTGGGGACGAGACGCTATCGAGACGGAAGAAACGCTCAAAAAGCAGTATGGCGAAAAAGCGGCCGTCGCCGTCATCGGTCCCGCCGGTGAAAAGGTATCTCTGATTTCTGGTGTCTGCACGGACAAGGGCCGGATTGCCGCCCGCTCCGGTCTGGGCGCCGTCATGGGCGTCAAAAAGCTTAAAGCGATCGTTCTGGATGGTGTTCAGCGCATCGGCGTGGACAATCCGGCGGAAATGAAACGCCTGAGCCGGCACTGTAACAAATGGGTCAACTTCCCCGTTCCCCTCGATAAGCTTCCCGGAAACATGGTTGCCCTTGTGGGAACATTCCTGCGCGTAAGCCCGGTTGCTTTTCCGCAGGACGGCCTTTTGTACAAGACCATCCTGCGGCAATGGGGCACGGGCGGCATGAATCAGATGTCCATTGAAATGGGGGATTCTCCCCTGAAAAACTGGGATGGATCCAATCGTGATTTTCCCCTGAAAAAGTCCGCTTCCATCAATCCCGACATCATCAAAAGCATGGAAATTGTCAAATATCACTGTTATTCCTGCCCTCTGGGATGCGGCGGCATCTGCGCCACGAAGGGTCCGCATGCCCACACCCACAAACCGGAATATGAAAGCATTCTGGCATTGGGCGGCTTGTGCATGAATGAAGATTTGGATAGTATTTTTTATTTAAACGAGCTCCTCAACAGAGCCGGTATGGATACTATTTCCGCCGGTGCGACAGCGGCGTTCGCCATCGAATGCTATGAAAAAGGCCTTCTCACCAAAGAAGACACGGACGGGCTTGAATTGAAATGGGGCAACACGAAGGCGATGGTCGCTCTCATTGAAAAAATGACAAAAAGAGAGGGAATCGGGGATCTCCTGGCTGACGGATCACAAGCCGCCGCCAAAAAAATTGGCAAAGGAGCGGAAGCTCTCACCGTCCACGCGGCAGGACAGGAACCGGCCATGCATGACGGCCGGAATGATCCCGGCTTCAATGTCCACTACAGCGTAGAGCCGACGCCGGGCCGTCATACGCTGGGGGCTCACCTCTATTATGAAATGTTTCAGCTCTGGAAACGAGTGAAGGGACTGCCCAAACCAAGCCTGCTCTTTACGAAGGGCAGCAAGTACAAGATCAGCAAGGATAAGGCCCGGGCCTCTGCCGCATGCAGCAAGTTCATGAGTCTGGGCAACGGGGCAGGCATGTGCATGTTCGGCCTTTTTCTGGGAGCAAAAAGAATCCCCACATTTGACTGGCTCAATGCTTCAACCGGCTGGAAGCTGACGCCGGAGGAATATATGATCATCGGAGAAAGAATTCAAACGATCAAACAAAACTTCAACGTCAAACACGGCATTCAACCGAAAGACAACTTTATCAGCCATCGCGCCCAGGGCAAACCTCCCCAGCAGGAAGGCGCCAACAAGGGAAGAATGGTGGATGTGGATCAACTTGCCCCCGGCTACTGGGAAGAGTTCGGATGGGACAGAACCACCGGCAAACCGAAAGACGAAACCCTGCGCAGGCTTGAAATAAAATAATGAGGTGAAAACATGTCCTATACAATCACGGAAAAATGCAACGGCTGCGGCGCCTGTGCGCGCCTCTGCCCGGCCGGCGCCATTTCTGGTGAAAAGAAAAAGCTTCACGGAATTGATGATCATTTGTGCATCGAATGCGGCGCCTGCGGACGGGTATGCCCCCAGTCTGCCCTGCTGGATGAAAGAGGCAATGCGTGTGTGAGCATCAAAAAGCCCGAATGGCCCAAACCAGAGCTTGTGCTGGAGGCCTGCATGGCCTGCACCATCTGTGTTGACGCCTGTCCGGTTGGCTGTCTGGCCATGTCGGAGACACCCCGGGATAAAGGGGTGGACGCGTTCCCTTATCTGAAGAATGCCAAGGCCTGCATCGGCTGCGGTTTCTGCCGCCGGGAATGCCCCGCGGACGCCCTGGTCATGAAAATTCCGGAAAAAGCCCC
>CAZBGE010000166.1:0-4497 GCA_964491435.1 uncultured Smithella sp. | reverse complement strand
TGACGGCGCGGAGTATAAGAGACAGCCAGTTGCGTGTCAAGCAATTTTGGCGGAACAGCAATTTTGGCGGAACAGGAAATCCTTGCTTTTTAGCAAAATTTCCTTTTTCCTCCCGGAGTGATGCTTTACTGAAATCAGCGATGAATATCAGTGAGATAAGTCAATAAAATTTCTTCCCGGATATTTGTGATGACTTGTTCCTCGCGTAAGAGACAAGACGCCTTTTTCCTAACGGAAATTCCGGTTTCCGTTCAGTTTGCCCCTGGCAACATTTTCTGAACAGCGGCAAGCACCTGTGCCGGCTGGATGTCTGCCATACATTTTTTCGCCGGACATTTCTTCAACAGGCACGGACTGCACGACAGACCGGCGCGGATGACTGTGTGACCCGTTCCGTAAGGGCCTGTCCTTGCCGGATCGGTGGGGCCAAACAGGGCAATCACCGGCGTGCCCACCGCCGCCGCCAGATGCATAGGGCCGGAATCCGTGGAAATAACGGCCAGCGCGTCCCGGTAGAGGCAGGCCAGTTCCATGAGGGTGGTCCGTCCGCCCGCGTTGATTCCCTTTGTGGTCATTTGCGATGTGATGCCGTGGGAAGATTCCTGGTCCCGGCCTGTAAAAACAACGGGAATCCGCAGACGCTCCTGAATCATGTCCGCGAGCGCCGCGAATTTCCGGTTATCCCACAACTTGGTTTCCCACAGGGCAACGGGGTTGACGGCGAGATAATTCTTTTTCCTCAGACGATAGGAATTTTGTAACGCCAGGCAGCCGGATTCCGCTTCTTGATAAATGGGCAGGATAAACTCCGCCGGTCCGGGATCCGCTCCCAGATAACGGGAAAAATCCAGATAACGATCAACCGCGTGTTTGTTCATGTCCTCCGGGATTTTTTCGTTGAGAAACAGACAGCTCAACTCCTGCCAGGAGTCATACCCCAGTTTTCTTTTTCCGCCGCTTGCCCAAACCACCATCGCGCTTTTGAAAAGACCGTGGAAGTCGATGACGAGATCATAGGGGCGGTTGTGCAGTTCGGCCAGAAAAGAACGGACATCGCGCCGGATGGACGGCCATTTGACTTTTTTAAAATCCGCCATCCAGTTCTTCCTGCGGAAAATGATGACCTGATCCAGTTGCGGATGATGAAGGATGATGTCCTTCGCTGCTTCTTCCACCACCCAAGTGATGTGCGCGCCGGGATACAGGCGGCGCAGCGCCGCAAGCGAGGGCAGGGTGTGAATCACATCGCCGATGGCGCTGAGCTTGACGATGAGGATATTCATGCCCGGTTCTCCAGGATCCAGCGCACAGCCTCCAGAATGTCCCGGGCGATAAATTCCGGTTTTCCTTCCGGGGTTTCCCGGTCGGGGCCCGCCTTTCCGAGAACATCCGCGCCATATCCGGTTTTGACGAGAACGCCTTTCAGGCCCGCCGCATGAGCGGCTTCCATGTCGCGGTAACGGTCGCCTACCATGAAAGATGCGGCGAGATCGATATCCATTTCCCGCGCGGCCTGTAATAAAAGTCCCGGGGCAGGTTTGCGGCAGTCGCAGATCCGCCGGTATTCGGAAAAGCCGTCCGCCGGATGATGCGGACAATAGTAAAACGCGTCGATGGCCGCGCCTTTCCGCCGCAGCAAAGACTGCAAATGATCATGCATTTTCCTGACGAACGCTTCCGTGACGATGCCCTTGGCGACGGCTGCCTGATTGGTGACGACCACGGCCTTCAGGCCGCTGAGATTGATCAGGCGAATCGCTTCGAAAGCGGCCGGAATGATGATGAGTCTGTCCAGGCTTTCCATGTAGCCGACTTCTTCATTGATGGTCCCGTCCCGATCCAGAAATATGGCGGCGTTTTTTTTCATAACGGTTCAACTTTTGTTTAATAATGTTTTCGCCGCCGCGACAACGTCGTCAACGGTGATCATCGTCATGCAGCGGAAGTCCGTCGGGCATATTTGCTTCAGACAAGGGCTGCAGGGCGCTTCCTTGCGCACCAGGATCGTCTTTTCCCCAGGGGGCGAAGTCGTGGCCGGATTGGTGGACCCGAAGATGGCCACGGTGGGAATGTTCAGAGCGCCGGCGACATGCATGAGCCCAGAGTCGTTGCTCACAAACAGCCGGCATTGCGAGATCAGATAAACCGTTTCCTCAAGCGATGTGACACCCGCAAGATTGATCATGCCGGTATGCGCTTGTTTTCGCACCTGTTCAGCCGTTTCCCGGTCCGCCTTTCCGCCAAACAAAACCGCCTGCGCGCTTAAATCACGGCTGAGGCGATCCCCCGTTTCCGCAAATCTTTCCGTCAGCCATCTTTTGGCCGGTCCGTAAGTCGCGCCGGGTGCGATACCCATGATTATCCGGCTGTGCTCCGGAAAATGCCGGCGTAAAACCCCTTCTGCAACCGCCGGCGAGATGTGCGTTTCCAGATGCATGGCGCGATCAACATTGGCGCAGCCCAGCGCTTTGACCATTTCCAGATAATAATCAATCTGGTGGATTTTGAAGATTGCCGCCGGGCGTCGTATTGCGTGCGTCAGCAGAAAACCGCGGCCGTCGGAGTTGTAACCCGCGCGTACGCCGATGCCCGCCGTCCGGGCGATAATAGCCGCTTCAATGGCGTTTTGCAGGAGGATCGCCGCGTCAAATTTTTTCTGACGCAGGCGCCAGGCCAGACGCAAGACGCCCAGGGGATTGTCAAATTCGCTTTCATAAGGGATAATCTCATCGGCGGAGGAGAACATTTGGTAAATATCCGTAACCGGCGGCTTGGCCAGAATGGCCAGATGCGCACCCGGATAAGCGGCGCGCACGGAGGCGACGGCGGGCAAGGTCATCACGGCGTCGCCGATCCAGTTGGTGCCGCGAATTAATATTCTGGAAAAACCAGTCCGTGGCAGTTTTTTTTGGTTGTTCAGGATCAAGATTTTATTTTCCCCCATGATTTTGCAGAACTGGTTCTTCCAGCATGGCCGGCCGTTCGTTCGATGATAAATTTTTCAAAAGACCTTTCAGAAGGCTTTATTTCCATCTCTATGCGCAGGATGCAAATGGTTTTTAAAAATTCCGGACAAGCGGCAAGACGGGCTGCGTCCTTTTCCGTGGTGACCAGATAATCGGCTTGCAGCTTAATGAATTTCTCCCTTAAGGCATCGAGATCGTAACTACTGAAGGGGTGGTGATCCGGGTATTGGTCAAAGGAGAGGATCCGGGCGCCCCTTTCGAGCAGCATTTTTCTGAACGATTCCGGCCTGGCAATGCCGCAAAATGCGCAAATTTTTTTGTCGCGCAGTTCGACTGGTTCACAATCGCTGTTGTCCTGCCTGAGCGCGTCGCGGAAACGGTGAACCGCATGAAAGACAGGAATGTCCGCCGCGCCGGCGATCCGCATAACACCGTGATGCAGCGGATGATCTTCATCCATGCGGGTAAAAATCAGGCATCCCGCCCGTCCGAGTCCTGCAGCGGGCTCGCGTAATTCACCACGGGGCAGCAGATGACCGTTGCCCAGAGGACTTGCGCCGTCCAGCAGAACCACGTCCAAATCCCGGAAGAGCTGGCGGTGCTGGAAAGCGTCATCGCAAATCACCACGCCGGCGCCGAACCGGTCAATGGCCGCCTGTCCGGTGAGTGCGCGCTTTGCGCCGGTGAGCACGGGAACGCCGGGCAGGGAGCGGGCAAGGAGCAGTGGTTCGTCTCCCGCCACGCCGACGTCCAGTAAAATGCTTTTTCCATCGGAAACAATATTGACGGGTTTTGCGCTTTTGCCGCCATAGCCGCGGCTGAGCACGGCGGGCCTCAGGCCATGCTGTTGAAGCATTTTTGCCAGCCCGATGACGCAGGGCGTTTTTCCCGTGCCGCCGACGGTGATGTTTCCGACACTGATGACCGGGCGGGGCAATTTGACGGATTTGAGAATCCGCCAGTCATAGAACCGGTTTCTCAGGCTGACAATCAGCCGATACGGCAGGGAGAAAAGCATGAGAATCGCTTTTGTCGGACTGAAACGGCGAATCGCATCATCATTCCAGATCCTTTGCCAATCGATCATGACTGTTTCCTTCATCATTGAACTGCAAATTATACAGACGGTAATATTCGCCTTTTTTCGCCATCAGGGTTTCGTGATTGCCTTCTTCCACAATTTCCCCGTTAACCAGGGCAATGATCCGGTCGGCATTGCGGATGGTGGAAAGGCGATGCGCAATAACCAGCGTGGTCCGCCCCTTCATGAGATTATCCAGCGCCTCTTGCACCTCGATCTCGGCCTCCGTGTCCAGCGAGGATGTCGCTTCGTCCAGAATCAGGATCGGCGCGTTTTTCAGCAGGGCGCGCGCAATGGAAATGCGCTGCTTTTCACCGCCGGAGAGCTTGGCGCCCAGCTCGCCGATATTGGCATCGTAGCCGTTCGGCAGTTTCACAATAAAATCATGCGCATTAGCGGCACGGGCGGCATTGAAAATTTCTTTACCGGTTCTCTGGATGTCGCCGTAGG
>CAZBGE010000165.1:0-4623 GCA_964491435.1 uncultured Smithella sp. | reverse complement strand
TTTTGCGATGGAAGCACAAGGATGGGACGTACCGTTACCTGGAAAGCAACGCCGCGCCCATTATTGACAGCGACGGCTCCTTAACAGGTTTTCAAGGCTCCGGGCACGACGTTACGGAACGAATGCTCGCCGAAGCATCTCTGCGGAAAAGTGAAAATAAATTCAGGCTTATGACCGAACAAATGTCCGATATCGCCTGGATAGCGGACATGAATTTACAAACCGTGTATGTTACCCCATCGATCCGGACGGTGCTGGGCTTCACCCAGCAGGAAAGAATACGGCAGACAGTCAGCGAACAGTTGACGCCCGAGTCATTAACCGCGGCTATGGAAGCGATGAGCAGGGAACTGACGCTCGAGGCGCGGGGTAATACCGACCCGTCGAGAATCATCCAAATGGAATTGGAATTTTATCATAAAGACGGTTCCACCCGTTGGCTGGACGCCATTATCAGCGGACTTCGGAATGAACAAGGAGTCTTAACCGGCATTCACGGCGTGGCCAGGGATGTCACCCGCCGGAAACATGCCGAAGATGCGCTGAAAGAAAGTGAACAGAGATTGACGGCGGCGCAACGCATTGCAAAAATGGGCGACATCACCTGGGACTATGAAACCGGCGAGGTCACCTGGTCGGAAGCGCTCTACGATCTGATGCAATATGATAAATCCCAAAATATCTACTATGCCCATGTCGATGCGGAAATTCATCATCCTGAAGACCGGACGCGGATAAACCAGTGGTTGAATGATTGCATTGCATCCGGCAAGGACATGATCACGCCCAACGAATACAGGATCATCCGCAAAGACGGCGCGGTTATTTTTGTTCACACGGAAGGAGTAATCCAGCGCAGGGAAGGAAAACGGCCCAAAGTTTTTATGACCCTTCAGGACATTTCCGATCGCAAACGGGCGGAGGAGGCGTTGCGGGAAAGCGAGGAAAAATACCGACTGATTTTCGAATATTCCCCCCTGGCACATTTTTACTTTGATGAAAACGGCACAATTGTTGACTGCAATGACAACCTGGTCAAGATTATCGGATCGTCAAAAGAGGCGCTTCTCGGCGTCAATCTGCTCACCCTGCCCGACCACAAAGTGGTGAAAGCCACCCGCAAAGCATTGGGCGGGGAAACCATCCATTATGAAGATATTTACCATTCCACAACCGCAAATAAATCCACTCCGATCAGGGCTATTTGCGCGCCGCTGACTGTCGGAGACAACCGCATTCTTGGAGGCATGGCGATTATCGAAGACATCACCGAACGCAAACAGACGGAAGATGCCTTGCGGGAAAGCGAAAAGCGCCACCGGCTGTTGGCGGATAACGCCATTGACGTCATCTGGACCATAAATCTGGATGAAGTTGCCCTGACCTACGTCAGCCCGTCCATTGAGAAACTGACAGGCTACACGCCGGAGGAATGCCTGCGCCTACCCTTCCCTGAAATGTTCACGGCCGGATCATTCGACATCATCCAGAAAATTATCTCCAGCGCCCGCGCCGCGCTGAAAGCCGGACTTCCCATTGCTCCCATCGCCGATGAGCTCGAACAACGCCGCAAAGACGGTTTAACCGTCTGGACGGAGGTCACGGCGACCGGCATTTATGATCCTGATGGAAAATTTATTGAACTGCTCGGCGTCAGCCGCAACATCAGTGATCGCAAAGAAGCAGAGGAAAAGATCAAACATCTGGCAACCCATGATGCATTAACAGACCTGCCGACTCTGAGATTGGGCCGTGATCGGCTTTCCATGGCTCTGAACCTGGCCCGCCGGAATAAAACCATGGCCGCTGTGCTGTTTATCGATCTGGACGGGTTTAAAGAAGTGAACGATTCTCTTGGCCATGACGCCGGAGATTATGTGCTCAAACAAGTGGCGCAACGCCTGCTTTCATGCGTGCGCAAAACCGATACGGTCGCCCGTCTCGGGGGAGACGAGTTTCTGATCGTGGTCACTGAACTCCGTGATACCGGACATATCAAGCGCCTGGCGGAAAAAATCATCCGGGAAGTATCCGAACCGGTAATTTACTGCAATCTGGAGACCATCGTTGGCGCAAGCATCGGGATTGCGCTTTTTCCGGATAACGCTGAGGAAAACGATCTGCTGATCAAGCTTGCCGATGACGCCATGTACGGCGTTAAAAAATCAGGCAAAAATGGATTCCGTTTTGCAAATCCTTCCTGTTGACCGCGCCCGGTGATTGTTATATGCATTTATCAAGAAAGGTTTATTTTATTTATGGCATACAAGAACGTTGCAGATGTTGAAAAAAGACTGACCGAAGCCGGCTATATTCCATCCCGGGAAATCGCCACCGTAATTTTTCTGGCCCAGGCGACGCAAAAACCAGTTTTGATCGAAGGACCGGCGGGCGTCGGCAAGACGGAACTGGCCAAGGCTGTCGCCCGCAGCCTGCATCGCGAGCTGATTCGCCTCCAGTGCTATGAAGGACTGGACGAGGCCAAAGCCCTTTATGAATGGGAATACGCCAAGCAGCTGCTTTATACCCAGATGGTCAAGGACAGAATCAACGACATTATCGGCTCCACCGCAACCCTGAGCGAAGCCGTGGATCAGATCGCCACACAGGAGGACGCCTTTTTTTCCGACAGGTTTATTCAGCCCCGGCCGCTTCTGCAAGCCATCAGTTCCCAAAAACCGGTCGTGTTGCTTTTGGACGAAGTGGATAAATCCGACCCGGAATTCGAAGCGTTTCTTCTGGAACTGCTCAGTGATTTTCAGGTTTCCATCCCCGAACTGGGCACACGCAAAGCCGTCAAAATTCCTTTTGTCGTGTTGACATCCAACAATTACCGGGATATGAGCGACGCTCTCAAAAGACGCTGCGTTCATCTTTACATCGATTATCCGGCGCGCGAGACGGAAATCGCCATTATCCGCCTGAAAATTCCGGACATCGAAGAAAAACTCTGTTCCGTTCTGGTGGACGCCATCCGAAAAATCCGCGCGCTGGATTTGAAAAAAAGCCCCAGCATTTCGGAAACCCTGGATTGGGCGCAATCCCTGCTGGCGTTGCAGATTTCCGAATTGACGCCGGAAGTCGTTTCTGAAACCCTCAATGTCATTTGCAAATATCAGCTTGATCTGGAAAAAGTGCGGAAAAATATTGACCGGGTCATCCCCTGAACAATGCCCCACACCCGTCCAGGACTGGTAAAATCACGCTTTGGTAATTTATGGTCAAATTGATCGGACAATTTGTTTCCTGCTGCCGCGCCGCCGGTTTGCGCGTCTCTACGTCAGAGGTCCTCGACAGCCTCGAACAGATGAAGCTGATCAACCCGGTTGACGAAATACAGTTTCATGCGCTGCTTGCCGCCAATTTCGCCAAGAGTTTCAGGGAATTACAACACTTTAACCGCCTCTACCATCTCTTCTTTCATGAAATGCGCATCAACGCGGGCGACATGAATCAGGCGGCCGCCCAGACGGAATACATCCGGAAGGCAACCGACATTCTGAAACAAAAACCTCACGACAACCCCATGTACGACGCCGTCATGGATTTTCTTTCCGGCAATCCCATGCCGCTGCTTGCGGAAATGCGCCGGATTCAAACGGAATCAGATGATCCATCGGCGCCCACCCGGTTCAATTTGGGACCACTGGCCAGCCGCTTTAATGTCCTTTTGCAGATTAACGCCGCCGCAACCGCCGCGGATGAGCTATTGCAGGATAACCATTTTCCAATGGAATCCACCGCCCGCCGCGAATTGGCCGCCCATTTCAAGGAGCGTCTGGACGCCGCCCGCTCCATGCTGATGTACGAACCAAGGCCGGGAGGCGCCGGAACGCGAAAAATCGCATCACAGGAACAGCGGCTGACGGATCTGGGAGAAAAAGCTTTCTCTTCCTTTACCATTCAGGAAGTGGAAGAAATGCGGGAAGCCATCGATAAACTGGTGCACAAACTGAAAAACATTGTCAGCCGCCGCTTCGCCGTCCGCGACCGGGGCAATCTGGACGTTAAAAAAACCCTGCGGGCGTCCGCCAAATACAACGGAGTCCCCATCGATATCCAGTACCGCCGGAAAGCGTTGCGCAAAAGCCGGATTGTCACGCTGTGCGACGTATCCGGGTCCGTCTGGGCGGCGGCGCGCTTCATGCTCAATCTGCTATATTCCCTCCAGGATTGCTTTGACAAAGTTCACAGCTTTGTCTTCATTGACCATCTGACGGATGTCACCGACATCTTTGAAGAGCAGGAAATCTCCGGCGCGATTCGCACCGTTTTGGAAAATGCGGATGTGCGCTACAACGCGCCGACGGATTACGGTGAAACATTCCGGCATTTTAAAAGAGAATGCATGGACATCCTGACAAAAAAAACAACACTGATTATCGTCGGCGACGGCCGCACCAACTACATGCACCCGGAAGACGCGATTCTGGGCGAAATGCGGGAACGCTGCCGGCGGGTGATCTGGCTCACCCCCGAACCGGAAAACCTCTGGGGCACGGGAGACAGCGAAATCAACTCCTACAAGAACCACTGTCACGAAGTCCGGGTCTGCCGGAATGTCAACCAGCTCATCACTTTCATTGAGGAACTGGTGCTTTAAGAGGTCGCAGGGAAATGAAA
>CAZBGE010000164.1:0-4661 GCA_964491435.1 uncultured Smithella sp. | reverse complement strand
TGGTCATCAACAAGCTGACCCTGACCTTCTAAGAAGGGCCGGGAACGGTTTAAAAGTTAGTCATTTCAAAACCAGCAAAAACCCCGCGGAAATTATTCCGCGGGGTTTTTCATGAAATCTGACATTGGTTTCCTGCTGAAAACAAGACCATAAAAAAATGGGTAGCGCACGCTTCAAGCAACTTTCAGGCTATCGGACGCGTTATCTTCATCTTGGCTGCTCTGAAACTCCGTTTTACAAATGATCTCCATCGCTTGTTTGATTATTTTTCCCAATGCCGGTCCGCTGTTTCGTATTCTTTAACCAGGTCATCTTCCAATTCCCGGCGAAAGCGTTCAAATTGATCATCGCTTTTCATTTCAGGCACGTGAAAAATGGATCCAAAACGAAACAAAACCCCGCTGAAGGGTTTGGGAATCATAAAATGGTCCCAACTGTTGATGATCCATGGGTTTTCATAGGCAACGATCCCCGGGCAGATTACGGCATCCGCTTTCCGGGCCAACGTGATGAGGCCGGGTTTGATGATACAAGGCGGACCAGTCGGTCCATCGACAATGTGACCGCCAATTTGATGCTCGGCGACGCCTTGCACAAGAAGCTGCAAGGCCTCTTTTCCTCCCCTGCTGCTTGAGCCGCGCACCGGAATCCAACCGATATGAGAGACGACTTTGGCAATGAAATCCCCGTCCCGGCTCTGACTGATCATTATACAGGGCGACCACCGAAATATTTTCGGCAGAAAAAAACCGCCGAAAAACCTTTGATGCCAACTTGAGATAATGACCCTGCCCCCGTTCTCCAGGTGTTTTTGGACTTTATCCGATCCTTCGAAGGCAACTCTCAGGGTTTTGGTGTAAAGATTTAAAATAATGAAGATAAAAAAAGTAAGAAAATTATTCAGCAAAAAATATTTGATTGCCTTTGCCGCCGCCATAAATGGATTTCCGCTACATGATTTCCCTGTATATTTTCCACTCGTTGTTGATATTTTTCAGCTCCAGTTTCTTCTTGCCCGATTCTTTGAGCCGGGAGGATGAGTAATGCTGCGTAAATGTTGCGGTAGCTCCGCCGGGACCCGTTTTCACCAGTAAATGATCAATGCGGATGCTGATGTTTTTACTCTTCCTATAAATATTGCCTTTATAGGTTATCCATCCGTCAAGATTCATTCCCCTTGACTGGAAATTATCCGCATAACAATTCCGGTAAGTTTTCATGTCTCCTGATTTCCAGCTGTTGAGCCATTGCGTCAAAAGATTTTGGATCGCTTCGTCGGACACGGATTTTTTTTCCGCAGGCTTCGGGATGTCGACGGCAGTTTTTTTGCCGGCAAGTGCGGCGGCTGGATCATCAGGATTCGCCACGGCCTTTTGGTCCGTTAGTTCTTTCGGCACAGGCAGGACTTGTTTGGCGATGTCCGGTTCCTCGTTTCTTGAAAGATCGACTTTTCCTTTATCGGCGATTTCTGTCGTGTTTTCGGGGGGAAGTAAAACAAGGCTGCATCCGTATGTCTTACATGATTTGGAGTTATAATCGTTGGTCAGGTGGACCACGCCTTCCATGTCAATATACCGGTAATATTGAGCAAAAGAATCAGCGCCTGAATAAAAGAATCCGGAAAGAACGGCTGCTATGATGATGACTTGATGTTTCATGATGGTCATGCAAATCCTCGGAAACTGGCTGTCTTTTAATTTTAAACCGCGCAAGAATTAATAAAGCCAGGCCGGATTAAGGAAGCTTGCGAACGGGACTCCCCATTTCCGGCACCGGGAAGGAGGCAAGGGTGAAATCCCCCCCCCCGCATCCTTCCCGGATGGAGAACGTTGTTTAATCGTATAGGGCGAATAATTGTTCACTGTACTTTTTCATGATGTTCCGGCGAATGATTTTCATCGTCTGGGTCAGCATGCCGTTATCGACTGTAAAATCCTCCGTGATGAAAAGGAACTTCTGGGGAATCTCATATCCGCCGAAGGTTTTGCGCAAATGCGCGGTGATCTCCTGGACAAGAAAATCCGTGCAATCCTTATTGGCAATGGTTTCCGCAGGCGCGCCCTGCGCCCAGGCGGATGTCTTGGGATCGGTCTTCAGCGCCGCAAAGTCCGGCACCACCAGCGCCACGTTATACAACCGGCCCTCGCCATAAATAATGGCGTTGGCCACATAGCGGAGGAGTTTCATGTCATTTTCAATGGATTCGGGATGCACATACTTGCCGTTTTCCAGCTTGTACTCATCCTTGAAACGGCCGGTGATATGCAGAAAGCCGTCTTCGTCCAGCCAGCCGCGGTCTCCGGTTCTGACGCCGGGCAAGCCGTTCCACGTATCCGGCATTATCACATCTTTTGTTATTTCCGGTTTGTTGTGATAACCCTGCATGATTTGCGGACCGTAGGCGATGATTTCGCCATCCGGACTGTCGTCTCCGACGCGGGATTTATCAATCACTACCTTCGTGTCCCGGTATGGCTTGCCGATCGTGCCGAATTTATTGCCGCGCTTGGGAGAGTTGTTGGTAATAACCGGCGATGTCTCCGATAAACCGTAGCCGACGTAGGGAACAACTCCGACATCGCTGAAAAACATGGCGATTTCCGGTTTCATCAATGCTCCGCCGATGACCACCTGTTTTAACCGTCCGCCGAAGATGTTCCGAATCGTGGAAAAAGCCACCGCGTCATAGAATTTGAATTCTTCTGTTTTTTCCTTCAGATCCCGGTTTTTGACCGCCTCGGCTACCGCCGCGTCAAAGATTTTCTTTTTTTCCGGATCAGCGGCGACGCCCTGCTGAATTTTGTCGTAAATAATATTGAAGACACGCGGCACGGCGTTCATGTGCGTGGGCTTGATCTCGCCGAAATTGACCAGGAGCTTGTCGGCGGATTCGGCGAATCCAAGTTGCCAGCCACCGATGATAAAGGTATGCAAATCGGTGGTCAGACCGAAACTGTGCGCCCAGGGAAGAATGCCTAAACCCACTTCATGCACTCCCACGTCAAATGTCCATTGGCTCTCCTTGGCGTTGTGCGTCAGATTGCCGTGACTGAGCAGGACGCCTTTCGGGTCGCCGGTGGTGCCGGACGTGTAAATGATCACCGCCGTCTCCGACCAGTGAGGTTTGTAGGAAGGAACGGGATTGGCCTTGCCTGTTGTTTCCAGCGCGGCCAAAGAACCTTCTCCCTCTCCAAACAGAATAAAGACATCCTTTAAAGTTGGAATGTTGAAACTTTTTACCGCATCATAAACTTTCTGATTGCTGACAAAGAGATATTTGATGGCTGCATCTTTGATGATATATTGCCAGACCTTCTGCAGCTCTTTTTCATACATGGGCACAAAAACCCCGCCCAGGCCATGCGTGGCCTGTTCGCAGACAAACCACTCCACCGAGTTTCCGACAATGACGCCGACCTTTTCACCCTTATCCAGTCCCAGTTTATTTAAAGCGCCCCGGAGATGATTCACCCTTTCCGCCACTGCGCTGAATGTCACCCATTCATATTCATTCGTGGCCTTGTTCTTTGTTCCGAACAGCGGACGGTCCGCAAACTTGGCGGTGCTATCCTCAAACATGTCCACCAGATTATTCGGTTTCGTATAATAAACATCCAGATTTGCCGTTGAATCTTTTCCTACTGCCATTGCTGTACCTCCTTGTTTCCCTGATATTACAATATTTTTTTCTGCAAGGACCCGGCTGAGCGGCCCTGACCAAGCTTTGCGGCGACAAATTTAATTTCTCTCTATTCATGAAATCATGAATCATGTCAACTGAAAAAGCGGCTGTTGCATTTGCGCGAAAGATTCATGCAGCGCCGCGCGGTCCTAATTTTAAGTAAGGGCGGCGCTGCTATGAATGGAGATGATTATTTCATGGCCTGTTCTACCGCCACCGCCACCGCGACCGATGCGCCGACCATGGGGTTGTTGCCCATGCCGATGAGGCCCATCATTTCCACGTGCGCGGGAACGGATGATGATCCGGCAAACTGCGCGTCCGAATGCATGCGGCCCATCGTGTCGGTCATGCCGTAGGAAGCGGGACCAGCCGCCATGTTGTCGGGATGCAGCGTTCTGCCCGTGCCGCCGCCGGAGGCCACGGAGAAGAATTTCTTTCCGGCCAGCAGACGTTCTTTTTTGTAAACGCCCATCACCGGATGCTGGAAACGGGTCGGGTTGGTGGAATTTCCCGTGATGGCGACATCAACCTCTTCCAGATGCATGATGGCCACGCCTTCACGCACGTCATCGGCGCCGTAGCAGCGGACCGCCGCGCGATCGCCTTGGGAATAAGCTTTTTCCTTCGCCACGGAAACCTTGCCCGTTTTATAATCGAAAGCCGTCGCGACATGGGTGAATCCGTTGACGCGGGCAATGATATGAGCTGCGTCTTTTCCCAATCCGTTCAGGATAACACGCAGGGGAACTTTGCGTGCCTTGTTGGCCGATTTGGCCAGACCAATGGCGCCTTCCGCCGCGGCGAATGATTCGTGTCCGGCGCAGAAAGCAAAGCACTTTGTTTCTTCCCGCAGCAACATGGAAGCAAGGTTGCCATGACCGATGCCGACCTGACGGTCATCAGCAACCGACCCGGGAATGCAGAAGGACTGTAATCCTTCGCCCAGTGTTTCAGCGATATCGGCGGCATTTTTCTG
>CAZBGE010000163.1:0-4688 GCA_964491435.1 uncultured Smithella sp. | reverse complement strand
TCATCCTGTATCAAAATAAAGGCGACTTGCTTCGATGGTCTTCATCGTTTATTCACAAATCAAAGAGGAAAATTTACACCGCAGTTTAGGCATGCCGGAATACAGCTATTACATTGTTCTACGAGGATTTCTACCGGTATTGAAGGAATTGGGGCAAGTCCTCGTGGTCAGCAGTCCGGAACAGGAAGTTGATGATATTTATGATGCGTGCCGGAAACGCGGAGAAAAGTGTATTTTTATCTCATTTTCGCCGCCCCATAAATCCCCAATCGGGTTGCGCTGCCCGACTGTTGACGTGCTCGCCTGGGAATTCGATACAATACCCAACGAATCGTGGGATGACAATCCCAAAAACGACTGGCGCACGGCATTGGCCGATCATGCCGGACTGATTTCGCTTTCCCGATACTCAGCCCAGAGCGTCAAAAAGTTAATGGGAGAGCATTTCCCTGTTGTGGCAATTCCGGCTCCCGTATGGGACAGTTTCGAAAGCTTCAGGAAGCATGCCGAAGACCCATTATTCGTCAAACCGGCGGAAATATCGATCAGGGGCAATATCATTGACAGCCGGAACTACCGCATTACACGAGATGTTTTTGAGATGCTGAACTCACTTGATAACTTTCAATTGAACAACTGGTCAGGGGAAAAACTGCATTTGGATTTTTCCAGCACGGACGAATCCAGCGCCTATCTCGGCGGTTTTTTTGAAGCGGAAGCATGGGGAAGCTGGTCGCGTGTAAAACAGCCATGGGTGCTTCTGCCTTACAGGCTAAGTGGTGTTGTTCACTTAAAAATTTCCGCCCGCGGATATGCCCATAATGTTAATAAACAAATCTTTATATCCCTTGGCAAGGAAAGAAAGCGGATTCGCTTAAAAGGGTCTTTTACGGAGATAGATATCCGCTTTCACTTAACAAAACCGGATAGTATTTTGAAATTCCTGGATCTGGATTTAACGCCGCTTCCCGGCGCCAGAGATCCGCGCTCCATGGGCATAGGACTACGCTACATTGAAATCATGGGCGAACCGGATGAAAAAGTAAAAAAAGAGAGCCGGCAAGAAGACCAATCCCCCCGTCACGTCAAGCTGGATGGGGTAGTGTACACTTCCGTGTTCAGTCCCAGAGACGGCCGGAAAAATTGGGTGGACATGGTTTCCGCATTCTGCACAGCTTTTCAGGATGTGGATGACGCAATTCTGGTACTGAAGATGTCCCACAATTCATTGTCATCATTCTTGGGAAAATTGCATTTTCTCATGCAACAACTGGCGCCATTTAAGTGCAGGATTCTGGCGTTGCAGGGATATATGGACAAGGTTGAATTTGAGAAATTAATAGCGATTACGGATTATTACGTAAATACTTCCCATTGTGAGGGTTTGTGCCTGCCCCTGATGGAATTTATGTCTTGCCATAAGCCCGCCTTGTCTCCCTGTCACACGGCCATGGCGGATTATGTTGATTCTTCGTCCGCGCTGATGGTTGATTCCAGTCTTGAACCCTGCATGTGGCCCCATGATCCCCGACTGATTTTCAGGGCAATGCGATATCGTATCAATTGTGAGTCTTTGGTGAACGCCTACCGGCAAAGCTATGATATTGTAAAAAACAGACCAGACACCTATCAGAAAATGGCCGGCTCCGCCTCGTCGCAAATGAAAGAATTCGCATCCAATAACGCCGTGAAAGAAAAATTAAAAGGATTCCTGAATCGGAAATTAGACTGTCGCCTTTAGGTTTACCGGAACATGCTGACATGATTGCGAATATGAAAAATAACGTTGCGTAAAGGTCTCGTAAGATCCATCACTGATTATGGTAATTATCGTCCATTCATTTCACACGGAAAGCAGCATTCAAAACCATATCGGTTTACCGGACTACAGCTACTATTTTGTTTTAAAAAAATTCCGGGAAGTTCTCTGTAAATTCGCCACCGTCGTCGAAATTAGAAACCCTGCGCGGGATGCCGACATCCTATTCAAAACCTGTCAGGCAAGGAAAGAACCTTGCCTGTTCTTTTCTTTTACACCTCCTTTTAAAACCGTTGTCGGACTGCGGTGTCCGACGATATCCGTCTTTGCCTGGGAATTTTTGACGATACCGACGGACACTTGGAACGACGAACCGCGAAATGACTGGCGGTATGTATTTCGTCAACATGGACGCGCCATAACGCATTCCAGCTTTTCCGTCCAAGCCATCAAAAAAGCAATGGGCGGCGACTTTCCGGTATGGTCCATTCCGGCGCCCGTCTGGGATCATTACGTAAAATTTTACCAGAAGGGGAAAACGCCGGATCCATCCGCAGAAGTTGATTTAACAGTTGAAGGAAGCTTTGTCGATATAAATGGGTGTAATGAGTCATTTCTGCCGGAAGATACCAGAAAAGACTACACCCAACAGCGAACATATCCGAAGAAAGGCGTAAAGGCCGGCGATAAGTTGCGCCTGAACGGAATCATTTACACAGCGGTATTTAATCCTGACGACGGCCGAAAGAATTTCAGAGACATCATTAAGGGATACATTTGGGCCTTCCGGGAATCGGAAGATGTCACACTGATCCTGAAAGTGGTCCATCGTAATTTCGAGGAAACCCTTGAGAAGCTGACCGAAGAAATATACAAACTGACTCCCTTCAAATGCCGGATAGTTATCCTGCACGGCTATTTGAAGGATGACTCCTATGCCGGACTGGTTCGTTCCACAACATATGTCGTCAACGCTGCTCATGGTGAAGGCCAATGCCTGCCGTTGATGGAATTCATGTCGTCGGGAAAACCGGCCATCGCGCCTGCGCACACGGCCATGCAAGATTATATCTGCAGAGACAATGCATTTGTTGTTCAATCAAGTCTGGAAAGAGCAAGATGGCCGGATGATCCGAGCTGCGCATTAAGAACCATGGATTACCGGATCAACTGGGAGTCTCTGTATCATGCCTACCTGAAAAGCTATTCCGTGGCCAAAAATGATCCTGCCCTTTACATCCGCATGTCGGATTGCGCTGTCGAAAGTCTAAAAAAATATTGTTCCAAAGCAGTTGTGGAAGAACGATTAAAAGCGGTTTTTCGAGCATGTGACGTGCCTGATGAAGCCATATTAGCGCCTGCTTCTCCAACGGAGCATCCGGCATTGTTGATTCCCCTGCTGAAAATAAAATGTTTGCATCTATTTTCGAAAACACATGAGTCTTTAAGAAAAATCACAGCCTCCGGCTCGCGGAGAGTGCGCGATTTTTTATGGAATTAGAAACAGAGGTGTAACTTGAGCCGCGTCATTTTCCTGCAGAAAGATGTTTTTGCCAAACCCGCCGTCATGGCGTTGTCCGCCTGCCTGAAGCTGGCCGGACACCATAGTTTTGTCGTGGTCGCCGACCTTGAGAAAGACCCCGTCGCAGCCGTTCTTGGGTTAAATCCCGACGTAATAGCTTTTTCCATCACAACGGCGGAATTCCCCTTTATGAGAGACATGGGCGCACGGCTGCGGACATTATACAATAAAACCATCATCTGTGGCGGCTGTCATCCAACATTCTGTCCCGATGTGATCGATGAACCTTATCTCGATGCCGTATGCCGCGGAGAAGGGGACGAAGCGTTTCCCGAGTTTCTGAACATCCTGGCATCAGGAGATTCCGTGGAAAATGTTCAAAATTTCTGGGTAAAAAAAGGGGGACGGATATTCAAAAACGATGTCCGCCCCCTCATTCATGATCTGGATCATCTGCCCTTTTATGACCGGGAAATATACGCCCGCTACGCCCTTTACGCAGGAAAGGGGCGGGGAATTCTGTACCATCAAGTGGTCATGGCCGGAAGAGGCTGTCCCAAATCCTGTTCGTTTTGCTTCAATAAACGATACAACCAGCTCTACAGCGGACAAGGGACCGTGATGCGTAGGCGCTCGGTGCCTCACGTGCTTGCCGAACTTCAAAATCTTAAGCAATCCGGCAAAGTTGATTTTATTACACTGGATGACGACAGTTTTACACTGGCGCCGCGTGACTGGTTTCATAGTTTCTGCGCGGCCTATGAAAAAGAGGTGGGCATTCCGTTTAAAATCAATTCCACTTCCACGGCGCTGGACGAAGACCGGGTGCAATGCCTGAAAAATGCGGGATGTTTTGCCGTCAAAATGGGTATTGAAAGCGGAAATGAAACCATACGGAACAAAATATTAAAGAAGAACCTGAAAGAAGAAAGCATCGTGGAAGCGGCCCGGCTGCTCAAAAAATACGGCATCCGTTTCCAGACCTTCAACATGGTAGGCTCTCCGGGCGAAAGTATTGCCATGGCCTTTGAAACCTACGCTCTGAACCGGCGGATTCGACCGGATTTCACCTGGTGTTCCCTGCTTAATCCCTATCCGGGAACAGACATTTATGATCTATGCATTAAAGAGGGCTTGATATCAGACGACAGGATATCTTTTTATTTCACCGGATCGCCATTGGTTCTGCCTCATAAAAGGGAACTGGTCAATCTTCAGAAACTCATGAACCTGTCTGTTCGCTTGAATCTTTCTGAACGCCTGTTGCATGTTCTTGTGAAATTGCCTCTGTCCAAAATTTACAGCATGATTTTCGGCGCCGGGATAACCTGGGGTTTGATTCGCATCAATAAAGGCTCATTTTGGTCTGTTGTCTGGCTGTCCCTGCGCTATTTTTCCAATTATAAC
>CAZBGE010000162.1:0-4690 GCA_964491435.1 uncultured Smithella sp. | reverse complement strand
CCTCGCCCGGCGGCAGGAGGTGTCTTTCTACTGCACTTCCTGCCGCCGGTGCGATGCGGCTTGCCCCCTGGATTTGTCGCCTTCCGCTGCTTTCTTTGAAACCAGAGAACGGCTGATCCGGGAGAGAAAAATCATGCCGCCAGTTCAAAAGGCGTTAAACGGCGCCAGGGGATTTGCTAAAGCCGGTCACAGGTTCCCTTTTTCTTATTACAGCAAAACGGAAACCGTTTTCTGGCCGGGCTGCGGCCTGGCCGCCAACAATCCACGGCTGGTCCGCCGGATTCAGGCCATGCTGAGCCGCGAACTGCAGCAGAAAACCGGCCTCGTTCTGGACTGTTGTTTCGATCCGGCTTTCACAATCGGCGATTCGGACACAACGCTTGCCGCTTTGCGGGAAATCAATAAAAAACTCCTGGACGGCGGCGTGAAAAAAGTGATCACCGGCTGCCTGAATTGTTTTAAACTTCTTTCGCTTCATCTTTCCGGACTGGAAGTTGTTTTTATTCTTCAAGTGTTACCGGCCGGGGCTTTTCAACGGCAAGACAGGGACATGATTTACCTCCATCATCCCTGCCCCTCCTTGCGCTGGGACAGCATCCGCAATGCCGCCAGGGATACGGCCAGCCGGATTTATCCATCTGATTTACCTCCGGCGCCGGATCGCCAGGCACCCTCCGTGCCTCTCTGCTGCGGCTCCGGCGGCAGCCTGACCTCCATTTCCCCGGAGCGGGCAAATCGTTTTCTCGATGAGATTTTACGGCAGGCGGAGGGAAAAACCATTGTCACATATTGTACCGGCTGTCAGAACCGTTTTCTGCAAAAAGGCATGGAGGCTCTTCATCTGCTGGAATGTCTGGAGGGAGAACAGCCGCGCCGCACGGTTCCATCCCCCCTGCGGCAATGGGCCAACCGTCTGGTTCTGGCCGCGCGCGCCAGGCTCAATATTTCGAAATTAATTATTTTATCTATTATTGCCCTGCTCATTGCAGGCGGCTTTTATTTAAATTCGCGGCATATTTTTTCAGCGGAGGCGCTGACCGCCCTGCTGGCGCGCTATCCTGTCGCCTCTCCTTTGATATTTCTGTGTATTTATGCCATCGCCCCCTCCCTTTTTCTGCCCAGCATTCCCATTACTCTCGCGGCCGGATTTTTCTGGGGACCGGTCTGGGGCGTGATTTTCTCCATTGTTGGGGCGACGCTCGGGTCCTGTCTGCCTTTTTTCCTGTCGCGCTACCTGTTTCAGGATGCCATAAAGGCCAGGGTGCCGGAAGAACGCTGGAACTGGCTTCAGGATAAAGTGGCGCATCACGGCTGGAAGGCCGTCGCTTTTACGCGCCTGGTTCCGGTATTTCCGTTCACTGTGCTGAATTATCTTTTCGGTTTGACGCCCATACCGTTTTTTCAATACTTGTGGAGCACTTTTATTTTCATGCTTCCGGCGTGCATCGCCTTTGTGGCGTTTGGCAGTTCGCTTGGCGAATTGCTTCTGCGCGGCAATATCCGGGGCGTCATCACCGGCATCGTGATTGCCGTGTGCGCTTTCCTGATTCCGCTGGCCCTGCGGCCGTTTTTTCGCAAGATCGGCGACGATAAAGCTCAAAAGCCGGATGAAACCCGACAGGAGAGACGATGAAACAAAAAACCGTTTTGCTCTTCTGTTTTTTCATGATGCTGACCGTGTCAACATCTTCATGGGCACAGCAGAAAATTCTCTTCAGGGAAAATTTTGACAATCTGGATCAGTGGGAACCCCTGACTTTCCCGAAGATCAAAACCCATTCCACCTATACGCTTGTCCGGGAAGGCGGTAAATATATTCTCAAAGCTGAAAGCCGCGCATCTGCTTCAGCCATCGTCCATCGCCGGGTATTTAATGTTTACGATAATCCCCGCCTGACCTGGAGGTGGAAAGTGACACAGCTTTCCGATCGGGGTAATCCCAAGGAAAAATCGGGGGACGACTATCCCATCCGGGTCTATGTCATGTTTCAGTATGACCCCTCTTTGGCTTCTCTCGGAGATCGCCTGATTTATAACGCCACCAGGGCGATCTACGGCAAATACCCGCCCCACAGTACGCTCAACTATGTCTGGACCGGCAAAAATATTCCGGATCGATTCATTGTCAGTCCCTATACGGACAAAGCCTGCATGGTCATTCTGGAGAGAGGAAGCGGGCGGGTCGGCCAGTGGGTGGAGGAATCCGTCAATGTTCTGGACGATTACCGCAGGGTTTTTGGAAAAGATCCTCCTGCGATGGCGGCACTGGCCGTCATGAGCGATTCGGACAACACCCAAACCGGCGCGGTGGCTTATCTGGATTTCATGGAAGCAGGAAAGAACACCCCGTAAGGGAACGATTAAAAGAAAGAATTCGAGGTTGCATTGATGAAGATAGATGATTTGATAAAAAAATCACGGGACCATGGCAAATTCATAAAAGATGATTTAATCGCAATGCTGGCGTATGCTCCCGAATCTTCCGAAAGCTACCGGATCATGGCGGAAGCCAGCCGCATTTCCAGAGAACTGACCGGCGATAAAGCCGAAGTGCATGCCCAGTTTGCCTTGAATCTCGAACCATGCGCCTGCAACTGTCTTTTCTGTTCGTTTGCGGAAACCAGCGGGATTTTTCAACGGAAGAATCACATCAGCCCGGAAGAGGCGGTCTTCTCCGCCCGGCAACTGGAAGAAGAAGGCGCCAACGCCATTTTCATGATGACCACGGCCCAATATCCTTTCGGGAAATTTCTGGAAATGGCCCGCCAGGTCAGAAGCAGCTTGAAACCTGAAACGACGCTTATCGCGAATGTGGGAGATCAGCCGCTGATGAATGCCGTCAGGATGAAAGATGCGGGTTTTGCCGGTGTCTATCATGCTCTTCGTTTGCGTGAGGGAATAGACACCGCGCTTCCCCCGGCGAAGCGCCGGGAAAGCATCCGGAATTTTCAGGAGGCGGGCCTGAAGGTTGGAACCTGCGTGGAGCCGCTGGGCCCAGAGCATGCAAATGAAGAGATTGCCGAAATGATTCTGTATACCGGTTCTTTCAACCCGGCATACAGCGGCGCCGCCCGGCGTATCAGTATACCGGGAACGGCCCTGGCCAAGAAAGGGATGATCAGCGAACTGCGGATGGCGCAGATTGTGGCTGTCACGCGTTTAGCTGTGCCGAGAACGGTTTTGGGAAACTGTACCCACGAACCGTGTACCGTGGGCGCGGCAGCCGGCGCCAATCTCTTCTGGGCGGAAATGGGCGCCAATCCCAGGGACACAAAAGAAAAAACGGAAACGGGCCGGGGACATACGATTTCCAGATGCAGAACCATTTTTCAGGAAAGCGGCCGTGGTGTGCTAGACGGACCATCCCGTTTTTATGATTCACAGCCGACATGAATCCGAAGACAAGCGCCGGAAGGAATGGCCATAATCCCCTGGAAAACTTATTTGTTTATGGAAACCGATCCGTATGATAAAGCATGAAAATCAAAAGATTCCTATTGTCGGGGAATAGAGGTTTCATGAAGGCAATCTACCTGGATAACGCAGCGACATCGTTTCCCAAACCGGAAACGATGCTTGCGGCAATGATGAATTTTCAGCGGACGATCGGCGCGAATCCCGGCCGGTCGGGTCATGGAAAATCGATTGATGCGGGCCGCGTCGTTTATGAAACACGGGAAGCTCTGGCGCGCCTTTGTCATATTGAAGATCCGCTCTGCATCTCCCTGACAAAAAACGCGACGGAAGCGCTCAACATCGCGCTACTGGGAGCCCTCAAGCCCGGCGACCATGTCATTACCACCTCGATGGAACATAATTCCGTTATGCGGCCGTTGCGATTTTTGGAATCGCGCGGCGTTGAATTGTCGGTGATTTCCTGCTCGCTGCAGGGCGAGCTTGATCCTGAAGATATCCGCAACGCTATACGAAAAAACACGAAAATGGTTGTCATGACGCATGCCTCCAACGTGACCGGAACCATTATGCCTGTTTCCGAAGCGGGCCGGATTGCCCGTGAAAAAGAGGGCGTGATGTTTTGCGTCGATGCGGCGCAGACCGCCGGGGCTTTGCCGATTGATGTTGAACAAATGAATATCGACCTGCTGGCCTTTACCGGTCATAAGTCTCTCTATGGCCCTCAGGGAACGGGCGGGTTTTACGTGCGCGGGGGGCTGGAAAAACGGATCGCCCCGCTGATGATGGGCGGAACGGGCAGCCGTTCGGAATTTGAAGAGCAGCCCGATTTCATGCCGGACAAGTTTGAAAGCGGCACGCCCAACGCGATAGGCTTTGCGGGACTCGGAGCAGGCGTGAATTTTGTGCTGGAGCACACGGTCGAATCGGTCCGGGAAAAAGAGCAACAACTGACGGCCGGCTTTCTTGATCAATTAGGGGCATTGGGAAATGACGTGACCGTTTACGGGCCGCAAGACGCGGCAAAACAAACCGCCGTGGTTTCGTTCAACATCAAGGACATCTCGCCATCGGACGCAGCTTTTCAGCTTGAGGAGAAACGTGGCATTCTATGCCGTCCCGGCCTGCACTGCGCGCCGTCCGCCCATCGCACGCTGGGCACATTTCCGCAGGGAACCATCCGCTTCAGTTTCGGTTTCTTTCATACCCTTCAGGATGTGGATGACGCCGCCGCTTCCGTCCGCGAACTTCTGCGGCGCTGACTCCTGCAAAGAGC
>CAZBGE010000161.1:0-4814 GCA_964491435.1 uncultured Smithella sp. | reverse complement strand
GTGATACAAGTTCCTGAAGCCTGTGCTGGACAAAATCCTTCAGGGTGATTTCCGACGCCTTACAGGTCGCACAGGCGCCGCGCATCGCCACAATCACGCGATTACCGATAATGTCGATGATTTCGATGTCGCCGCCATCGTGCTTTAACGAAGGCCGGATTTCGCGTTCGATCGTTTCTTCGATCAGGCGAATTTTCTGAATATTGGTGAGTCTTGGTTTCGCCTCGGTTTTCGGCTCCGCTTTTACCTTTTCCAGTATATGGGCAATAGCATCTTGGCAGCCGCCACACCCGCCACCGGCTTTGGTATAATTGGTCACATCTTCCACAGTGGCCAGATTGTTTTCGCGGATGGCCCGTTCGATTTCTTTGTCCGTCACGCCGAAACATTCACAAATTATCTTTTCACCAGCCGCAAGCGCCGGAGCGCCGCGATAGTTTTCCACCGCCTTTTCCAGCGCCTGCTGCCCCATCACCGAGCAATGCATTTTTTCATCGGGCAAGCCGCCCAGGTATTGCGCGATGTCCTGATTGCTGACTTTCAGAGCTTCATCAAGCGTCATGCCCTTGATGATTTCGGTCAGCGCAGACGATGAGGCAATAGCGCTGGCGCAACCAAATGTCTTGAATTTGGCATCCTTGATGCGCTTGTTTTCATCCAGTTTGAAGGTCAGCTTCAACGCGTCCCCGCAGGCCAGTGATCCGACTTCGGCCACGCCGTCCGGATTTTCAATCTCACCCACATTGCGCGGATTGAGAAAATGCTCTTTCACCTTGTCCGTGTATTCCCACATAAACACTCCTTCATTCGATTTGCATTGACCTGCTTCATTTATACTCTGCATTCATTCACTTCAATTGTCACATGCGCTAATTTATGCATTTTATTTAATCGCACTTTATATTCTTCAATGGAATAATTTCTGGCCGTTACTAAAGACACGATACAGGCATATTTATTTTGCGCTACTTTCCAGATATGCAAGTCGCATATTTTAGAATCTCCGTCGGATTCAATTTCCTTTTTTATTTCATCTACGATTTGATGATCCGTTTCACGTTCCAGCAAAATACCGCCGGTATCTTTCAGCAAAGAAAATGACCAGTGAATAATTAAACCTGCACCAACAATCCCCATCAACGGGTCAAGCCAATTGAACGCAAAATATTTTGCGCCAAGTAATGCTGCAATGGCCAATACAGACGTTAAAGCATCCGCCACAACATGCAGATAGGCCGATTTCAAATTCAAATCTTCATGATGATGGAGATGTTCATCTTCTCCATGATGATGGTGGTGCTCATGTTCATGAGCATGACCGCCATTATTGAGTATGACGGCGCAAACAAGATTGATCGACAGCCCTAAAATCGCCACAAACAATGCCTGATTGTAATGAATGGGCAGGGGATGAATCATTCGTTCACCTGAAGAATAAATCATGATGAGTCCAACCAGACCCAGCACAATCGCGCTCGTATAAGCGCCCAGAATTTCAATTTTCCATGTTCCAAATGTAAAGGTTTCATCTTTTGCATATTTTCTGGCCGCAATGTAGGCGATCAGGGATATTCCTATGGCAAACGCATGTGTTCCCATATGCCAGCCATCAGCCAGCAGAGCCATCGAATTGGAAATCCAGCCAAACAATATTTCGGCAATCATTGTGAGAAAGGTAATGATCACAACCATTAAAGTTCGCTGCTCTATTGCTTTTTTATCAACGTTGAATACGTGCTGATGCTGCCATAATTCAATTTGTTCGTTATGCACTTTATTTTCCTAGATGTTCTTTCTTTCCCGCCTGATCTTCCCATGGCACCGTCATATCTTAGCTAATAAACAAAAAAACACAAGGTGATTACTTGTCTGAAACAGGAACTCCAAAACTCGTGAATCTGATTTTAAAACCGTGTTTGTCAGCCAGGGCTTTAATCCGGGCCACCTTATGCAAATCCGGTTGAAAACCGGTCGAGAAATCTTCCTCAATCTGGCCTTCAAATGCCAGGAGCATGGTTTCTGCCATACAGGCAAAAATAAATCCGTCTTTTATTGGTAATTTTAATCCAATTCGGGATGTCGGGGGCGGCTCGATCACGGCGCCGTCAATCACAAGAATATCTTTGCGGCTTCGGCAGATTTCTTCCGGAATATTGCGCGGAGAAGGAATATCGCAGATGATCGCGCCTTTTTTGAGATTACCGGCTGTTGCCGCGGACGGCACTTCGATAGCGGAAGTCGTAAAGATGATAATATCCGCATCCCTGATAACGCTCTCCAGCGCCAGACCTTTCTCAATGACATTGGTCTTGGATTTTTGAGCCAAGAGAAATTCTTTAAGATCGGCCAGCCGTTCAGCATTCTTCGCGAGCAGAAAAACAGTATCCGCCTTGTTCAGAAAGCCTAAAGCGCAGTTCTGGCCGATGGCGTTTGTCGCTCCGACAATGGCGACTTTTGCCCGGGAAAGATCGACTTTGCGCAAAGCCGCCGCCCGATCCAGTGTTTCCAGAATTGCAGCCGTCGCGAGGCTGGCGCCGGTGGTAATGGCAACAGGCGTTTTATCGGCAATCCACTGCCCGCCTTTTCCGGCAACGCCCATTAAAGCCCCCATCCCGATTACTTTGGCGCCGGTTTTTTCTCCCAATCGCACCGCTTTTAAGATCTTATGTAAGACCGCCTCTTCCTTCATGGCCAGCACCTGTTTGGAAAGCAACGGACAGACAATAAAGTGTCCATCGATTTTTGCGCCCTGAGCGGAGCGCAGGTTCTTTGCGTGATAAATTTTCAGAGGCGGAAAAATCCGTAAAATCATTTTGAGAAGAGCTTGAGGCGCAAATCTTGATATGAAACAATAATCATGAATATTCTGAATATCGTAGGGATTAAGGACAAAAGCAAATTTACTCATCGCGCCTGGTTCCATCAGGATAAGTTTTCATTTTTCTCTAATCTCCGTCCCCGCCAGATCATGTAGATTGCGGGATATATAATTAATTCGAGAATCGTCGACGTGATCACACCACCGACCATGGGCGCGGCAATTCTTTTCATGACGTCAGCGCCGGTGCCGTGGCTGAACATAATGGGGACAAGACCCGCCAGGATGACACTCACCGTCATAATCTTCGGACGGATACGTTTGACCGCACCGAACATGATCGCATTCTGCAAATCATTTTTCGTTTTCAGCAGGCCTTCTTTCTTCCACTTCTCATAGGCCAGATCAAGGTAGAGAAGCATGACCACCCCTGTCTCCGCATCAAGCCCCGCCAGCGCGATGATGCCCACCCAGACGGCAATGCTCATGTTGTAATTCAGAAGATAGAGAAGCCAGAAAGAACCGACCAGGGAAAAGGGAACCGCAAGAAGCACAATCAATGTCTTGACCGTTGATCTCGTGTTCAGGTAAAGGAGAATGAAGATAATAAACAGGGTCAGCGGAATGACCATCTTCAATCGTTCATGGGTCTTCGTCAGATTTTCATATTCCCCGCTCCAGACCAGACGGTAGCCTTCGGGAATCTTCAGTGTCGATGCTTTTTGCTTTGCCTCTTCCACATAGCCGCCCATGTCCCGTCCGGAAAAGTCAACGAAGACATAAGCGGTCAGAAGTCCTTCTTCGCTTTTAATGGCCGTGGGCCCCTTAACGATCTGGAAATCCGCCACCTCGCCCAGAGGAATCTGCGTAACCTGCGGCACTGCCTCCATACCACCCGGACCAGGCGACGCCGACACGGCACGACTGGTCATCATGACCGGCACCAGAATCCGCCTGAGTTGCTCCACATCGTTTCGCAAATTCCGGGGATAGCGGATATTGACAGGATACCGCGCCCGTCCCTCTACAGTCACCGTCAGGTTCATGCCCCCGATGGCCGTTTGAATCACCTCGCCCACATCATCCACCGTAAGGCCGTATTTTGCCGCCTCATCGCGCTTGATGGCGATATCCAGAAAGTAACCCGTTGTCACCCGCTCTGCATAGACACTTCGCGTACCGGGAATATCTTTTAAATGATGCTCCAGAGACAGGCCAATCTTCTCAATTTCATCCAGATTCGGTCCCAGAATTTTGATTCCCACAGGTGTCCGGATTCCCGTGGCCAGCATGTCAATGCGCGCCTTGATGGGCATCGTAAAGGAATTTGCCACTCCCGGAATGGATAGCGCATCGTTCATCTCGTCTTTCAGTTTTTCTACCGTCATCCCTTTGCGCCACTCGGATTCAGGCTTCAGGTTGATCACCGTCTCAAACATTTCCAGCGGCGCCGGGTCTGTGGCTGTTTCCGCCCTTCCCGCCTTGCCGAAAACCTGGGCGACCTCGGGAATTTTTTTCAGGATCTTATCCTGAATCTGAAGCAGGGAGGATACTTCGGAGATGGATGCTCCGGGCATGGTCACCGGCATATAAAAGAGGGAGCCTTCGTAAAGAGGTGGCATAAACTCCGAACCAAGCTTCATAAACGGGTAAACCGTCAGGAGCATTATGATGACGGCAGCTACAATAACCGTCTTTTTGAATCGCAAGGCAAGTCTTGCAACGGGTTCATAGATTTTGTGCAGGACGATGCTGACAGGATTTTTTTCTTCCGGTCGGATTTTGCCCCGGATGAAAAGCGTCATCAAAACCGGCGTCAGGGTAATGGCCAGGAAGGAGGAGAAGAGAATGGCAAAAGTCTTTGTGTAGGCCAGCGGTATGAACAGCCTTCCGGCCTGGGCCTGGAGCGTGAACACGGGAAGAAATCCTACGGTAATCACAAGCAGTGAAAAGAAGAGAGAGGGGCCCACCTCTTTGGCCGCGTCAACAATGACAT
>CAZBGE010000160.1:0-4819 GCA_964491435.1 uncultured Smithella sp. | reverse complement strand
CTCCAGCGCCAGCTTCAGAACGTCCATCATGTCGCCGACAAAATGGAAGGTGATGCTTTTTTGCACATTGGCCGGAATATCTTCCAGATCTTTACGGTTCCATTCGGGCAAAATGAGCGTGGTAATCCCGGCGCGATAGGCGGCCAGCACTTTTTCCTTGATGCCGCCCACGGGCAGGACAGCGCCGCGCAGGGTGATTTCGCCGGTCATGGCCAGTTTCTTCCTGACCTTGCGATTGGTCAGCAATGACGTCAAAGCGGTCAGCATGGTCACGCCCGCCGAGGGGCCATCCTTGGGGGTTGCGCCCGCCGGAACATGGATATGAATATCGCGGTCCTCAAAGAAATCAGGCTGTACGCCCAGTTCTCTGGCATTGGTCCGGATAAAGCTCAGCGCCGCCGACACGGACTCTTTCATGACGTCTCCGAGCTGTCCGGTCAGGGTCAGCCCCTTCTTGCCGTTCATGGCGGTGGCTTCAATAAAGAGCATGTCGCCGCCTACGGGCGTCCAGGCCAGGCCAATGGCAATGCCGGGCTTGGTGATGCGCGCGTCGATGTCCGTCGGAACGCGCACCGTTCCCAGGTATTTGTGAAGATCCTTTTCCGAGACCGTTTTGGCGACGATCGCTCCTTCGGCGATTTGCGTGGCCACGCCGCGGCAGGCATTGGCAATTTCCCGCTCCAGATTGCGCACGCCCGCCTCGCGCGTATAACCGGTGATGATCATGTTCAGCGCTTTCGGGGTCAGCTTAAACTGCTCGGCTGTCAGGCCGTTTTCCTTCAGCTGCCGCGGGATTAAATACCGGTCGGCAATCTTTACTTTTTCTTCCTGTGTGTAGCCCGTCAGTTCAATGACTTCCAGACGATCCAGCAGCGCCGGCGGAATTGTGTCCAGCATGTTGGCCGTGGCGATGAACATGACTTTGGACAGATCAAACGGCACGTCCAGGTAATGATCGGTGAAAGTGTTATTCTGCTGCGGATCCAGCACCTCCAGCAGCGCCGACGAGGGATCGCCCCGGAAGTCGCTGCCGAGCTTGTCGATTTCGTCGAGCATGAAGACGGGATTGTTTGATTCCGCGCGCCGCAGACTTTGAATAATCCGTCCCGGCAGGGCGCCGACATACGTGCGCCGGTGACCGCGTATTTCCGCTTCATCGCGCACGCCGCCCAGCGAAATGCGGACAAACTTGCGTTCCAGCGCCCGCGCGACGGACTGGCCCAGCGATGTTTTACCAGTGCCCGGAGGGCCTACAAAACAAAGGATCGGCCCCTTGGAATCCGGTTTGAGCTTGCGCACGGCCAGATACTCGATGATGCGTTTCTTGGGTTTGGCCAGCCCGTAATGATCTTCATCGAGAACCTGGCGCGCCTTGGCGATATCAAGGTTGTCGGTGGTTGCATTGTGCCAGGGCAGCGCCGTCATCCAGTCCAGATAAGTGGAAGAGACAGTGTATTCCGACGAAGAGGGATGCATCCGGGAAAGTCTTTCCAGCTCGCGCAGGGCTTCTTTTTTCGCCTCCCCGGGCAGATTCTTTTCTTCAATCTTTTTCCGGTATTCGTCTGTTTCCACCGTGTTTTCATCAGATTCGCCCAGCTCCTGGCGGATGGCTTTGAGCTGCTGGCGCAGGTAGTATTCGCGCTGGTTTTTATCGATGTCGTCTTTAACTTTGGTTTGAATTTTGTTGCCCAGTTCAAGGACTTCCATCTGGTGATTCACCATGCGCGTCAATTCCTTGAGACGGCTTTTGACGTCGCCGATATCCAGAATTTTCTGTTTTTCTTCCACCGGCGCATTGATGATGGACGCAATCAGGTCGGCCAGCGTGCCCGCTTCCGTGATGGACTTGGCCATCGGACCGAATTCCGGCGGCAGAAACGGAGAAAGCTTTAAAATGCGGTCGAAAAGGGACAATAAATTGGACATCAGCGCTTCCGTTTCGATGTCTTTGACCTCATTTTCTTCAATCAGTTTAATGCGCGCCTGATGATAAGGCCTGCCTTCGATCAGTTCGATGATGGAAAAACGGGAGAGCCCCTGCAAAAGGAGCTGAGCGCGGTTTTCCGCCGTTTTGGCCATCTTCAGAATCACCGCGCAGGTGCCCACGGCGTGCATGTCGTTCAGGGAATAATGGTTGGGTGGTTCCGGCTCATTTTTGATCATGATGAGGCCCACCAGGCGGTCTTTGGTCATAGCTTCATCCACCAGCAGCGATGCGCTGCCCGTAACTTCCAGCGGGATCATGGTTTTGGGAAAAACCATGACATTTTGCAGGGGAAGAATCGGAATGAGTTCCGGAATGTTGAAAGTATTTTTATTTGCAGAGACGTTTTGCTCCGTCATGATAACCTCCTTGATTGTTGTCGGGAAAGAAATACGCTATTTTGCCGATATGACATGCACATGGTGGATTTTACTTGCCGGCGTCTTCTTCATTCTGACCATTAAAATACCGTCGGCGTAAGAAGCCGCCGCGGATTCGGCGTCCACCGGCGCGGGCAGAGCGATGCTTCTTTCAAAATAGCCGTGCGGAATTTCCGCCTGGCAGTAGCGCGCGTTCTGCAGAAGCTGAATCACCTTGCGGATGCCGGCGATTTTAATTTTTTTCCGGTTTACTTCAATATGCAATTCTTCCTTCCCGAGACCAGCGATGGCCGCAAGCACGATGACCTCGTCCGAGGATTCATAAACATCGATGTTGGGACGCCAGATGCATTCGTAATTCTTAAAGGCCGGACGCACCAGATGAAAGACCTCATCCACCGCTTTCTGAAATTCATCTTCAAAATTGCTATCGAACTTAATTTTAATGTAAGTCATTTACGCCGCCTTTCGGACCAGTTTTTTGACTGCGTGAAAATTATAGTGATTCAAGGATGATTTGTAAAGGCCGGTGAAAAAAAATTAGCTCATGGCTGGCGGAGGATGTGGATAATATACGCCTTGTGGCGGACGGGGGAGATGCATGCCGGATAGGCGAGGGAAAACCGTTAAAAAAATAGCTGGTTCAATGCGGCATATTTTGCTATGGAGATCCGCCATGGACATCCCTTCAGTAAAGAATAGTTTTATCCTATCCGGCGCTATTTAATCCCGATGA
Source organism: uncultured Smithella sp. (assembly GCA_964491435.1). Taxonomy (GTDB): domain Bacteria; phylum Desulfobacterota; class Syntrophia; order Syntrophales; family Smithellaceae; genus UBA8904. The sequence goes on along the minus strand of CAZBGE010000160.1, from coordinate 1,719 downwards.
CCCATCAGAAAGAGGAAAATGAAGAAAGATCATTTAAGAAATGTTGCGATTATCGCCCATGTTGACCACGGGAAGACCACCCTGCTCAACGCCATGCTCAAACAGACCGGCGTTTTCCATGCCCACCAGGCGGTGGAAGACCGCGTGATGGACTCGATGGCGCTGGAAAAGGAGCGCGGCATCACCATTGCGGCCAAAAACACCGCCGTGAACTATCACGGCGTCAAAATCAATATTGTCGATACGCCCGGCCATGCGGATTTCGGCGGAGAAGTGGAACGCAGTCTCAATATGGTGGACGGCGCGATGCTGCTGGTCGATGCCAGCGAAGGCCCGCTGCCGCAAACCCGCTTTGTCTTGAAAAAAGCGCTGGCCCGGCATTTGCCGATCATCCTGGTGATCAATAAAATCGACCGCTCCGATGCCCGCATCGAGGAGGTCATTTCGGAAACCTACGATCTGTTCATCGACCTGGGCGCGGAGGAACAGCAAATCGAATTTCCGATTTTATACACCAATTCCAAGACCGGCGTCAGCCATCGGAAAATGGGCGACGACAGCAATGATTTGCAGCCGCTGATGCAGACCATTATCGACTGCATTCCCCTGCCGGACGGAAACGACAGCGCCAATACGCAATTCCTGGTGACGAACCTCGACTATGACGCCTACGTGGGACAGATCGCCGTCGGACGCCTGCAAAGCGGGAAGCTGGAAATGAACAAACTCTACAGTCTGTGCGCGCAAAGTAAAGTGGCGGGCGGCGTCAAGTTTTCCGCCCTTTACACGTTTTACGGCCTGGCCAAAAAGCCCGTTGCCGAAGCGGAATCGGGAGACATCATCGCTCTGGCGGGCGTGGAAAATGTCACCATCGGCGATACGATTTCCTCGCTGGAAAATCCGCAGCCCCTGCCGCGCCTGATTGTGGATGAACCGACCGTGTCCATGATCTTTTATGTCAACGACGGCCCGTTTGCCGGGATGGAAGGAAAGTACCTGACGTCGCGCCATTTGCTGGAGCGTCTGGAAAAGGAAGCCCTGCGCAATGTGGCGATCAGAATTAAGAAGCTGGAGCGAACCGACGCTTTTGAAGTATGCGGACGGGGCGAGCTGCAAATGGCGGTGCTCATCGAGACCATGCGCCGCGAAGGCTACGAACTGATGGTTTCGAAGCCGCAGGTGATCACGAAACAGCAGGACGGCAAAATGCTTGAACCAGTGGAAAGACTGTTTCTGGACATTCCCGAAGAGTTTGTGGGAAAAATCACGGAAAAACTTTCCATCCGCAAGGGACGGCTGGAAAGCCTGGTGAATAAGGGCAGCGGCCGGGTCAGCATGGAATTTCTGATTCCGTCGCGCGGCCTGATCGGCTTCCGCAGCCAGTTTCTGACTGACACCAAGGGTGGCGGCGTGATGAATTCGTTGCTGGAAGACTATGCTCCGTGGTTCGGGTCGATTCCCCAGCGCAGCACGGGTGTGCTGGTGGCCGACCGCGCCGGACGCGTGACGGGCTATGCCAGCTATGCGATGGAGGACCGGGGCGAAATGATCGTCGAGATCGGCGCGCAGGTTTACGCGGGCATGATCGTGGGCGAGCGCAACCGTCCGCAGGATCTGAACGTTAACATCGTCAAGGAAAAGAAGCTGACCAATATGCGGGCCTCCACCTCTGACGCGACGGTGATTTTGCGTCCGCCGCATATTCTGTCGCTGGATCAG
>CAZBGE010000159.1:0-4853 GCA_964491435.1 uncultured Smithella sp. | reverse complement strand
ACGCGCCTCAACGATATTTTCTTTCTGCTGCGCTTCGGCACGGGCGATTTATCCCGCCTCGTCACAAAAAAATGCTCCTGCGGCAGAACGTCTTATCGACTGGCGGGGATTGCGGGCAGAGTAGGGGACGCGGTCAAAGTGCGGGGTCTTTTTATCGCTCCCAGTCAGCTCAAGATGCTTTCCGGCAAGTTCGGTAATCTGCCGCTTCAGGCGTTGGTCAGCCGATCCGGCCATGAAGATGTTTTGCAGGTATGCGTGGAGAAGATTAATTCCCAAGTTGGAACGGATACATGGGAATCAAACTTCAAGGAGATGTTTAAGGAAATCTGCACCGTCAGAATTGACGCGCTCAAATATGTCAGTAAAGGAGAAATCAAACCGGACGCGAAGATGATTCTTGACTCCCGGCAGTGGTAGCAGGGGGCGTCATCTTTTTCCCAAGCTGATATGCGTCGGCAATGGATAAAACCCATAAAACAGCGAGTAAAAGCAGAATGAATAATAAATTAAAAATGTCCAGTATTTTGAAGGCGTCCACGGCTACCTGAATGATATTATTGAATTCAACCGTCCCTTTTTTTAAGGGTGTGGTTTTGATAATGGCGGTTCCTGCCTGAATGACCATCCATACGATGGTCAGAGCGCCGATCAACACGGGTAAGATAAAGACGAATCCTCTTTTATAATGTTTCAGGTAAAGCTGTCCCCAGCCTGGGAAAAGGATGGCGCTGAAAAGAGCTGCTTTGGTTGCTGTGTTCATGGTTAAACCTCAATTTCTAGATAGAATTGCGGCGTCCTTCATTTTTAGCTGAATATCGGCAGATCCGTTCCAGTAATTGATCTGTGGAGAAAAGACGATGTCGAGATTGGCGCCATTCACGGCGTCAATATATCTGCCCATGCTAAACCAGATAGCGTTGCAGGCCGTTTTGTTTGATGTCAGGCGCATTTTGAGATGACTCGCGCCAACAACAATTGGCGAGGAGACCTTGATATTCCTTGCGCAAAGGACCGGTTCGGGGTTTTCACAGCCGAAAGGTGCCAGTTGCGTCATCTGCTCAATCAAACCAAGGTTGATGTCCTGAAGGTTACATTCCGCGTCAATAAAGGTATGAGATACTTTTTCCGAGGTTTGAACCGTATTTCTGATGATTTCGTCAAGCAGACAGGCAAATTCGTCAATGTCATCTTCTTTAATGGAGATTCCCGCCGCCCGGTAGTGACCGCCGTAAGACAAAAGCAGAGAGGCGCACTGTTGCAATCCCTTGTGAATATTGAAATCCGCCACGCTGCGGCCGGAACCTTTGCCCACGCCATCTTTCAGGCTGATGACAAAAGCCGGACGGCTGAAGAGATCCACCAGCCGCGAGGCGACAATGCCCACGACGCCGGGATGCCATTTTTCGGAAGAAAAAACCAGTGCGTTTGTATTTTCCAGATCGGGGTTAGTTCCCAACTGTCCAAGAATTTCTTTCAGAATATCTTTCTCCATCGCCTGGCGGCGACGATTGTGTAAATCGAGTTTTTCCGCAAGCGGCCGTGCTTCTTCCAGTGTTTCAGCCAGCAGCAGCTCTACTGCGTCCAGCGGAGAGGCGATTCTTCCCGCAGCGTTGATGCGGGGGATCAGGCAGAAAGAGGCTTTGAAAGAATCAATCAACTGTCCGTCAATACCGCTGACTTCCTTGAGCGCTTTGATGCCGGGACGATTGCCCTCTGTCATCAGCTCCAGGCCGATTCTGGCGAAGATCCGGTTTTCGTCGACGAGTGGCGCAATATCGCCAATCGTGCCCAGAGCAACAATATCGAGATATTCCTTCAGGTTGGGATATTGCGTGTTTTTCCAGAAACCTTCTTTCCGTAAAGTACCCCGCAACGCGATCAGAAAATTGTAGGCGATTCCGACACCGGCCAGATTCTTGAAGGGAAAAGAGCAGTCGGACCGGTTGGGATTGATGCAGGCCGTGGCGGAGGGAAGGTGATCGGATATTTCATGATGATCCAGAACAATGGTGTCGATGCCGATCGATTTTGCGTAGGCGATTTGTTCAATGTCGGAAATGCCGCAATCCACCGTGATAATTAATTTGACATTCCTGCTTTTGAACTTGTCGATGACTGGAATCTTCAGGCCGTATCCTTCCAGAACCCTGTCCGGAATGTAATAAGACACATGCTTTGTCAATTCTTTAATGAATTTATAAAGGATAACCACCGAGGTGATGCCATCCGCGTCATAATCGCCGTAAATAATGATTTCTTCACCTGCATAAATTGCTTGAATGAGACGGGTTACACCCTTTTTCATGTCCTGCATCAGAAAAGGGCTATGCAAATGATTGAGAGACGGATGAAGGTAACGGTGTGCATCTTCCAGGCTGGCAACATGGCGGTTCAAAATTAATTGAGAAATAATCATCGAAATGCCGAATTCTTTCGCCAGTGATTCGATAATATCATGATGGCCGCAATCTTTTAGTATCCATTGTGTTACCGGCAAATGTCCTTCTTGAGTCATAGTGTCTTCTTTAAAATCATTATTTTCCTGTCTATCATATCAGTGACAAATCTTATGTCAAGTTTTCATTGTCGCCTTGATCTGTAAATCATTAAATGGTAATCGGCAAATCATATATGGTTAGAAAGTGGTTCAAAATAAAGACAAGCAATATTACGATTGTCCAGTTTATTCTGGAAGGCTATGAGGGGCTGGCGACGGTTTCCACGATTGATCCGGAAATAGCCATTATTCAGGTTTCCATCATGCCGGATTTTCTTCAAGAAACAGAAAATATTCTGGAGAAATTAAAAGAACTGTATATGCTACAGGAAATTCCATCAGATTCCAGTCCGGTTTTTTTATGCTGATGCTGACTCATACCTGCTTATTGCAGAAGATCATGGACGTCTCCAAAGTGCAAAACAGCGATCCGGATATCTACATTTATAATATTGCACCGGATTTATTAACCATTCATCCAGAAATTACCGCCAGCCAAACACATTTTATCAAACGTTTTATTGAGGCTCCTCCGGATCATCAACGCATCGCCTATGTGATGTTTCATTTACTGGTAGATGATCTGGCCCACTATGGGAAAATATCTCTGCAATGCCGGGAGGGATTTGAGCCGCATTCGTCAGGCTATACATATGTGAAGGGAAGACGTCTGATTGGCTCCATAATGGATTTGTATAGAATTCTTGACCGGAACATTTCATACAATGACGCAGCCTATAGATCTCATTTAATTATTGAAATGATTTATGATCTGGTGATTATGTCGCACATTCGCTCCAGCGGTTCCATGGCGCTTCTGGAAGATGCGGTTCACTTTACACGTGATCACAGGGAAGATGAATTTTGCGACAATATTTCCTGGCTTTACGGCATTGAAAAAGGTTACGTCCGCGATGTTCTGAAAAGCGCTGTTTCCTATCTCACAAAAGAAAGAATGGAGCGTTTTATGAACATTGAAGGCCGAATCTGTTTTTTTACAAACAGATTCGGCCTTCAAAATGATAATGAGGTATTTGCAAAAGCGATTTCAACCTTGTTCCAGGACGCCATGAGTTCCATTGATAATGAAGATTTTCTTCAGGAAACTGTTTCGACGATCAATACCTTCGGCTGGATTCCAACGGTTTAGCTGGCTTTCTTGACAAACCCGGAACGGATGCAGCGCGTGCAAACTTTCACTCGCTTCACGGCCCCTGTTTTTTCATCAACACATCGTAAACTTTGGAGATTAGGACGCCAGATGATCTTACTTTTGTTGTTGGCGTGGCTAACGTTGTTACCAACTTGCGGTTTCTTGCCACATACTTCACAAATACGAGACATAATCAAACTCCCTCTTGAAAAAAAGTGAGCCGTTACTAAACCACAACACTTTATTTTGCAAGCATTTTCTGTAAGATGATGAAAAAAAGCGGGGCGCGTGGAAATGTTTTCCTGCTTTTTGAACTATTAAACATTCGACACGTTTAAATAACTTTTTTCATCGCGGCGATAGCGACTTCAATTTGCTCATCATCCGGTTCCCTGGTGGTGATTCTTTGCAGGGCAAGTCCCGGCCAGCTTAAAATTTGGATCATTTTGAATCGGCTGTACTTGCCGGTAAAGCGGATGGCTTCGTAAGATATTCCGGCGACAACCGGCAAAAGTAAAATTTTGTAGAGGACTCTGTGCAAAAAATCCGGTCGTCCCAATAGTGAAAAGACCAGGATGGAAACGATCATCACAAAAAGAATAAAGCTGGTGCCGCAGCGGGGATGGCGTGTTGAATATTTTTTAACATTTTCAATGGTTAAGTCCTGGCCGTCTTCCCAGGCAAAAACGGTTTTATGCTCGGCGCCGTGATACATATAAACGCGTCGCATATCCGTCATGAGGAGAGTGGCGGATAGAAAACACAAAAACATGCTAAGGCGGACACAGCCTTCCAGAATATTTAAAAGAACCAGGCTATCAATGTAAATTTTAACCTTGGTGAAGAAAAATGCCGGTACAACAACAAAGAAGAAAATGGCGACAGAAAAGCTTATGGCGAGCGAAACATACATTTCCCAACCCTGGGGCTTTTTTTCTTCTTCAGACAAAGCAACATCCGCTGAAAACATCAGGCATTGAATGCCGATGATCATCATTTCAAATAAAGTAATGGTGCCTCGGACAAACATCCAGCCCAGCACTTTATACCGTTTGGTCAGCGGAATATACTCGCGTTCCTGAAAAACGATTTTCTTATCCGGCGCTCTTACGGCTGCGGCGATTTTATTGCCGTGACGCATCATAACGCCCTCTAAAATTGCCTGTCCGCCGGCTATATCATCGGAATTTGGTTTACAGCCCA
>CAZBGE010000158.1:0-4881 GCA_964491435.1 uncultured Smithella sp. | reverse complement strand
TAAGAACTTGGTGTAACCCCTATTTTTTCAAGCATTTTTCTGGCGCACGCCACCTTACACCCATCAATGGTAATGTTTTCATCAGCACCCTTCGCCGATTGAACATATCCTGACAATCCCGCGCCGATACCGGCCAGACAGGTCATCAATGAAAAGCCTTCCCGGCGCAGTCTTCTGACCACGCGGTCGGCAATTTCACCAACATCCGCCGCACCGGAGCATGCATAAATCAGTTTTGTTCCGCCCCCGCAGCACTTAGTCATCACGACACCTCCTTCAATCTTTCTCAGGTTACCGTTTCGTCGATTAATTTTTCAGCCAGCCCCTGATCTGATCCATCGAGGGCATCTTGCCCGCCGCCTTCACTTCTCCGTCAATCACCAGCGCTGGTGTCGTCATGACACCATAGTTCATGATTTTTTTAAAATCTTCAACTTTGCTGATATCTGCTTTGATGTTTTCATTTTTGGCGATTTCACGGACAAGTTCTTCCAGTTTATGACATTTTGCACATCCCACACCCAGAATTTCTATTTTCATTTTTGACCTCCGGTTACTTTGTACAGCATTTTAAAATCTTCGCGTGTTCTTTGGCATTGGCGGATAAAACGTCTTCCACGCAACCGATAAAGTCCATGATGCAGGGGCAACGCAGTGTATAGTAAATGCAGTTGGCCCTTTTTTCATCCATGACCAAACCCGCATTCTTCAGCACACTGAGGTGCTTGGAAACGGTGGACGTATCCGCCCCGACCATTTCAGTCAGTTCATTCACACAGCGCTCCTGCTTTTGCAGTTCATCAATCATCAGCAGCCGGCTGGGATGCGCCATCGCCTTGAGAATCCTGGCGCGGGCTTCGTAACGTGGTTTTATGGAATCTTTCATTTTGCTTCCTCTCCCTTCTTATTTGGCAATATAGCCAAATAGCCATTTTCCGTCAAGCCGTTATTATTCATCGCAGATAAAATCAGATGGGAAATCAATTAATTCGTCTTATGGCTTTTTCCGGCGCTGCCTTACATAGAGCATGCCTGAAAATCCGGCGCAAAGCAGGCCGCCCACCGACCAGGCGCCGGCGGCGGCGGGAAAGAGATAGAGGATTGCGGCGCCGAAGGCCGGACCGATAAACAGACCAGCTCCAATCATTGCTTCATGAAGGCCCGCGTTTGCTCCCTGATTTTCCGTCACGTTCATGGAATAGTACAGAGATGAGTAATAGATGAGCCCTATGGACAGGCCGAAACCAATCTGAGCTGCTATCAGCCACCGTATCGATTGTGTCATTAACAAGATAAAGAAGCAGACAATCATCAAAATACATGACCCCGCCAGCCATCGGAAACGGTAATGCCAGCCGGTCCATCGCCAAAAGACAGCAAAAGCGGCCAGCCTGGCGAACATCCACAGGGAGCAGGCCATGCCCGCCAGACCCGTGGATAAGCCGAGCTTTTCTGCAATAGAAGGAATAAGGGGAATGACGGTGTTAATCGCTACATAGGAAAAAGGATTGGCAATCCAGGCCATCCGCAAGAAACGTTTGGTGTCCGCCGGATGCACTGTCGAGGTCAGGAGCGCCGCCTGATATTCGTCATGCTTTTCCTTTTTCATCTGGATTACGGCAAAGGGCAGCACGACAAGTTCGAGCGCCGTCAGCCCAAGGGGCAGCCAAAACAAGCTGGTCATGCCCAATTCTTCAATCAGGACGCCCGTTGTGAAATAAGCCAGCGCAGCGCCGCCGGCCCATGTCATGTTATAAATGCCGACCATCTTTGGCAAAAACGCACCTGAACCTTCACTGACCAGGATTTCCAGGGCGGGCCAAATCAAACAGACACCCGCCGTCCACAAACCATACACCATGACCTGTGTTGCAGGAGTCATAACGATCATTCCCAGAGCAAGCGATAAAATGATCACGGAGCAGCCAATGTAAAGCATCCTGACACACCCATGGCGTTGCGCAAGTTTTCCGCCCTGCCATGCCGCGAAAACGTAGATAAGGCCGCCAAAGGACGCTGTCAGCAGATTTTCCAGCGCACCGAAGCCGAATGCGCGCTTCAAATAAAAAAAGATAAAATTGGAATAGTAAACGGCGGCATAACAATTGATTAATTCGATGAGATAAAATAATGCCTTAGCCGGACTGATCATGGTTATCTTTCAAAAATATGACTTCCCCGAAAGGGACGGCTTTACCCGGCGATATTGAAACGAACCATATTCCTGCCGGCCGCATCAGAATATCGAACATCACCGCGCCGGCCAACCAATTCGACCTGCTCCATGAGCAGCAACTCTTCCGGATTTGCATCAATATCAGCCAGTGTCCGGCTTCCGTTTGCCAGTTTTCCAATGGCGGTTCCCTTTTGCGGCTGACCGGTTTTGTCATGCCGGATCACATAAGCTTCCACCGTCAGGGATCCGGATGCTTTTTCGACAGGTTCAGGCAGCGCCCGGTCATTGATGGAACGCTGCAGGGAGGAATCATCCCGATCTCTCCACGGACACCTGGAAGGCAACGCGGCGTAAATGCCGATGGCGTGCTTGGTCAGATACCAGCCATTGGCCGTCACCATGGCCTTTTGTGAGCGGTCCTTTCTGATGCGTTCCACCACCGAAGCGATGGCATGCATGGTATAGTTGTTTCCCGGTCCGCCAAAGAAGGGGAGGCCTCCGGTGACACTCAATTCCCTGGCGTCGTTTTCCGGAATGCCGATTTCTTTCCGGGCAATTTCGAAGGCCGACGGGAAGCAGCTGTATATATCAAAAACATTAATATCCTCAAGGGTTAACCCGGCCTGTTCCAAAGCCAGGCGGGAGGCGTAGCGTATCGCCGGCGACTCGTGCAGGCACGGCCGGCACGTGACATACCAGATGTCATTGAATTCCGCGCCGCCCGTGGGGTAAACCCACTTATCCTCCGGAACGCCCAGGGACCGCGCTGTATCTTCCGTGGTCATGATGACCGCAGCGGACTGGTCCACATCGACATTGGCATTCATGTATTTGGTGTAAGGATACCCGATATACCGGTTAGCCGTTGTGGGCATGGCTATCTCCCGGGCGGACAGCGCCTTTCGGGACCAGGCGAACTGGTTTTGGAAAGCAATCCGGGAAAGGCATGCAAAGGCCTTTCCCATGAACATCGCGTGTTCTTCCGGCGACCGGCCGGATGCCGCCCGCAGGGATGTTTCAAACAACGGATACATGGAGGCGGGAAAAAAAAGATCGTATAACGCCTCCAGTTGACTAAAACCGCTGGCGTCCTCTCCGTCAATCCGGCCGGGCGGAACGCTTGAGGGCCAGTCCAGAACGATTTCACCTTTCAGGGCGCGCCGCAGCGAATAGATGGCTTCCGCGCCCGTCATGAGCACAGCCCTGCATCGTCCTGCGGCCAGGTCCCGCGCCACCCAGTTGACCGTCAACTGCGGCGTGTTGCCGCCCATGGGGAGATAACAGGCCTGACGCGGTTTAAGACCGATCCTTGACGAAAGCTCTCCCGGCGCGTCCCGGTAGGACCACTGGAAAAGATTCATCACATACACGCAATCGATGCTTTCTTTCAGCCCCGTCGCACTTGCGTCTGCCAGAGCATCAAGGCTTGCCCTGACCATCAAACCCATCGGGTCAAGAGGATGTTCCGGTTTCCCATGCTGGGTAAACTGGGCGACACCGACAATAACAGGTTCAGAAGACATTTTTCATTTCCTCAATATTAAGTATCCATCATGCATGCACCGGAAAATGCCTGATGGGGGCAAGGGTGGAGTTCCATGCGTAGCGCTGGTTTTCAGACCCGCCAGGCAGGCGCGCATGAAGGCGCTCATCCCTCACGTCACGCGAAGGTCTCCGGCGGATGTAAAACGCGCGACCATGACGCCGGTAAAATTCTTATTCCTTTTCATATAAGCCCGAAGCGTTTCCCTTGATATGACCACGGCGCCTTCTCTGCTGGATGCGTGAAGCAGACGCAGATCTTTCCCCTGGCGGACGGCAAAACCGACATGCGCAACATCCAGGCCCGCCTGGTCCGTCATAAAGGCAATAATGTCGCCTTGTTGCATTCCGGGTAGCCGGCGCGCAACTTTGTCCCTGCTGATTTGATAAAAAGACCGGCGGGAAAGCGCCTGTTCCAACTTTTGCATTCCTTCAAAAGCCGCCTTGTGCTTTAATGCAGGATATAAATCACCATGCATGGTCATGAAGTTAATTTTCTTGCGCTCCGGGCTGCCGCCCAGAAGGCGGGAAACATCCCTTAGAACTTTCTTCTTTTCATTGTCCCGCAGCCAGTCGGTAAAATAATGCAGCCGCGAGGCATAACCATCAATCTTCCCTTCACGGTAGCGGATGAACTTCAGTTCTTTCTGGAATTGCAGCGGTGACAGCTTTTCGGCGCCGGCGCACCGGGCAACTGCCAGCACGGTTTCCACAAAGGTCAGGCAATCAAATGCGGCCAGACTGATTTTCAGCTTTTCCCGGCCCGCTGCTTCCAGCGCGTCGGCCTGATAGGGCTTTCCCAGAAAATAACAGCCGATTTCGATCAGGAAATCCCCCGGGAACAAATCCTGCATCAGAGCGTTTCGCCAAAGCTCATTCATTTCGGAATTATACTTTTCTGATGTCATGATACAGCACCTCGAGGGTAATGACAGCGATGGGTCCTTGCCGTTTAAAACTGATACCGTAATCCTTCATGGGGTACTCCTTTTCAAAAAAAGAGGCATAGCTTCATCGTGCATGTCCTCTTCCTGCGCGGCATTCATCAAACAGCCGCAAACTTCATTCAAAAGATAGCCATAATTCAAGTCTGCGGCCGCCTGATGACGAAACGTTATTTTTCGGCGGATTGTTTCCGCAATTGGTCTCCTAAAATTTGCTGG
>CAZBGE010000157.1:0-4915 GCA_964491435.1 uncultured Smithella sp. | reverse complement strand
CTCCGCCAGGGAAAAGACCGGGCCGTCCTTGCAGACATACTTGCTGCCGACGTTGCAGCGGCCGCATTTACCGATGCCGCACTTCATCCGCATTTCCAGAGAGGTGATGATATTCTCCTTGGAAAACCCCAGTTCAAAGAATACTGGCAGTGTAAAACGAATCATCACGGGGGGACCGCAAATCACGGCAACCGCGTTTTCCTTGCTGGGCGCCACTTCCTTACAAACGGCGGGAACAAAACCTTCCCTGCCCTTCCAAGTCGCATCACCCTTATCGACGGTGACATTGATGTTCAGATCGTCACGTTTTTGCCATTCAATCAATTCATCTTTGTAAAGCAGCAGTCCGGGATTTCGTGCGCCGTAGATCACCGTAATATTACCGAAGCGTTTACGGTTGTCGCCGAAAATCATGTAATTGATCAGAGACCGCAACGTCGTGAATGCAAATCCGCCGCCGACAATGACAATATTTTTCCCTTCCAGAAATTCCAGCGGCCAGGAATTTCCCAGCGGTCCGCGCAACCCCATGACTGTTCCTTCTTCCATTTCATGAAGCGCCGAAGTAACCACACCGGCTTTCTGAACCGTAAATTCGACATAACCTTTTTGCGTCGGAGAAGAAGCAATGCCGATGGGCGACTCGCCTTTGCCGTAAATGGATAGTTCACCGAACTGACCGGGGATGTAAGCGTATTTCTGTTCGTCTTCCGGATTGACGAATTTAAAACGAAACGTTTTGATGTCTTTGGTATCGACTTCAGTAATAATTTTATCCACAATGACAGGATAAGGTATATACGGGTTTTGCATTACGAACTCCCTGATTATAATTTTGAAATATCTTCTACAACTTTACGGATATCAATATTGACGGGACAGGACATCACGCAACGGCCGCAACCGACACAGGCAATTGCATTGAACATGTCCACATAATACTTAAACTTATGCATCGTGCGCTGACGCCACCTTTCCTTCTGCGAAGAACGCGGGTTGTGACCAGACGTTTCCTTCGTAAACATAGGAAACATGCAGGAGTCCCAAGACCGAATGCGCACGCCATCGGAGCCTTTGACTTCGTCGCTGATATCAAAGCAGTGGCAGGTCGGGCACATATAAGTGCAGGTCCCGCAGGCCAGGCACTTGCCGTGAATCGTATTCCAGAAGGGATTATCGAAATTAACATCCAGAACAGGTTTTATTTCATGCGCGGGAATCTTCGATTTAACCGCCGCTTTGGCCTGCGCGGCAGCTTCAGCTTTTTTCGTATCGGCCGCAGCATCGGCTTTGGTCTCACCGAAATATTTGGCCAGCTTTTCCCCTTTGGGAGTGATCAGTTCGACCAGATAGTCGCCGCCGATGTCGGTCAGCAGAATATCCGCGCCCTCGGAACCGGCCGGCTCTCCATCCACCGACGTGCAGAAGCAAGTTGCGTAAGGCGGTTTCACACAGGAAATAGCAATGACCGTCGTGTTCTGTCTTTTGGTGATGTAATAAGCATCTTTATATTTTTCCTGATCGAAAAGTTTATCGAGCAGCGCAAAGCTGTGCGCATCACAGGGGCGCACGCCGAACAGAACCGATAAATCAGCTTTATTTTCCTCCGATGAAAATACCATGCCTTTAGGCGTGCGGGTGAATTTCATCATGGTTTCCGTGTGCGGAAAGAAAACATTTTTTGGCGCATTTTTGGTGTTTAAATACGCAAAGTATGGCTCTCCATCCTTCTGCAGGGGTTCAAAAAGAACGTTGTCCTCCTTTTTTACCGGCGCCCAAACCAGGAAATCTCCGGCCATTTTCTTGGCAATGCCCGCTAGTGCATCTTTTTTGATCAAACGTTTTTCCATAATTGTCCCTAATTTATTTTTTTATCCAGCTTTCCACTTTTCAAAGAGTTGCGTCTTTCTGTTTATCCATTACATTACATCAGCCGCAATTGATTTAAAAGCGGCTGAGGATCCGTCAAATGCGACTTAAAAGTCTCCGTCGAGCCCGGAAGGCCCAAAGCCAGGGAAATCAGCTCCGTAAAATAAAACACCGGCATTCTCATCGGCAGACTGGGACGCATCTCCAGATTGGCCATGCACATCGGACAGGCGACAACCACGCAATTGGCATCCGCTTCTTTCGCCGCTCCCATCAACTTATCGCACATATCCACAACAATGGGCGTCTTGCTGACCGACAGCGAACCGCCGCAGCAATCTGTCTTGTATGACCAGTTCTTCACGTCGGCGCCGATGGCGCTCATCATTTTATCCAGCATGAACGGATTTTCATAGTTTTCAAACTGGCAAACCTCCGGCGGACGAAGCAGCAGACAGCCGTAATAGGAAACCGGCTTCAAACCAGCCATCGGTTTGACCACTTTCGCCCTCAGCGCATCAACGCCGATTTCATTGTAAATGACGTCAATCGGATTACGGATGGCGATGCCGCCCTGATACTTGGCGCCAACTGCGTTTTCAATCCTTGCCTTGAGGTCTTTGTCGGCTTTGAGATGATGCTCCGCCATTTTGAAACGATTGAAGCAGGCGGCGCATGGCACCATGACATCCATCGCATCTTTCTCCGCGGCAATCAGATTACGCGCCGGCAAAGCGACAGACAAATCAAAATTTGTATTGTGCGCGGCCGATGCTCCACAGCAGGACCAGTCGTCGACTTCTTTGAGTTCAATGTTGAGGGCCCGGCTGACAGCCTTCATGGACTGATCATATTCTTTGGCCATCCCATGCAGAGAACAGCCCGGATAATATGAAACTTTCAAGAGAGTAGCCTCCTTTTATTCTTGTTACTTCAACGCTCCGGTCCCGTGAAGGCCGACGCGATAACGTTTATATTTTACCTTATCTTTGTTTTCTCAAAAATGCCTTTGACAGATTTCATGTTCTTGGTCCGCGGCGGCAGAAGCGCCAATTTTCCTTTCAGGAACATAGCGGGAGCAATGTCCATATCCGAGAAGAAATCTCCGGATTTGAGTTTGTAATGCACCGTCATCATCATTTCATGGACACGTCCGCCAAACTTAATGCTGGACAGGAACGCTTCATGGAACTTCAGGATATTGGCCTCTTTCGCCGCAACACCGTTTTCGATCGCCATCTGCCTGAGCACATCCATCATCCGCGCGATATCCACATTGTTGGGACAGCGGGTAATGCAGGTCTCGCATGACAGGCAAACCCAGATGGTTGAACTCGCCAGCACCTTGTCTTTCTGCCCGTTCTGAATCATCTTGATAACCTTGTTGGGGTTATATTCCATGTATGAAGCCGCAGGACAGCCAGCCGTGCACTTCCGGCAGTGATAACAGGCCTGCAGCGGCACACCGTGAATCTTTTTATTTACTTCTTCCAGAAAAGTTTCCATGTAAACTCCATCATCTCTAACGAATTATGGGTTGAAGACAAAATCTCCCTTGTCGTGATGTTCGTCAAATTTGCCCAGCGGCGGCATATCTTCCATGCTGGAACCGGCGCGGCTGCCGAAGAATTCAAAGCAGTCCTTGTCAATTTTCTTCAAGAATTTGCGCAGATCCACGCCCATCGGACAGACGGAAACGCAGGACCCGCAATCCACGCAGCGGCCGACCATGTGATACAGGCGCATGAACTGGAACACCTGGGTGTCGGTTGCATCTTCGCCAATACCAACCCATTGCGGCTGGCTCTGTTCGACAAAGCAGGTCGGGCAGTAGCAGGACGGACAGGTCTGGCGGCAGGCGTTGCAGCGCATGCACTTGGCCATTTCCTTGGTGAAGTAGGACCAGCGCTCTTCAATCTCTTTAGCTTCAAATTCCTTGACGTCGTTGTATTCCGCATCCGGATTCATTGCCGGGGCGGCTGATCCGACCATGACGTCGGAAATAATCGGGTTGTTGAAACGGCAGGTCATACAGCAGTCCGCCAGAACATCCTTGAGTGCGACGCTTTTGTCGCCGTCGGATGTTTTCATCTTGATCTGGCCGCCGTCGATGGAACCATCAATAATATCCGCGCCGCTGACTTTCACCTTCAGGCCCTTGACGTCCACGTAGCCGTCGCAGGGAACGCCGACGATGCAAACCTCATCGCGTCCATACTGCCTTTCCTGCAGGTGGATGATGAGAGATCTGGTCGTACACCCCCTGGCGACAACACCTACGACTTTTTTCTTCCGGTCTTCCGGCTTCACGCGCTTTTGAGAATTCTTATGAGCCGTGATCAGATCGTGCACATACTTGGCCAGGTTCTGTGAGCAGAGGTTGTTCCAGACCAGCCTGTCGGCTTCTTCCGGTTTTGTGATAAAACACGGCGTAGCCGTTAACGGAAGCGTGCCTTTTTCATAGCCGACAATGACATCGGCCTTCTTTTCCAAAAGCAACCTTTTTACTTCTTCCCGCAATTTTGTTTCGATGTTTTCCACAGTGATGATTTCCCCGTTTAATTATTATTATCTTTTATCAGACTAACCAATTGCCTTGATCATCTTCTTGGCCGGTCCCAGCGCCTTTATTTTCTCAGTCGCACCCTTGATAACCTGCGCCCATCTGTCGCCTTCAGAAGCCGAAACCCATGTAAAAATCGTTCTGTCGCCTTCCACACCGACGTAGTTCAGGAAACTTTTTAACGTCGCAAACTTGCGCCGCGCCACCAGATTTCCTGAGATATAGTGGCATTCACCCGGGTGTCAACCCGAAACCAGAACGCCGTCGGCTCCGGTCTGCAGGGCTTTCACGATGTAGAATGGATTGATCCTACCCGTGCAGGGAACGCGGATGATGCGGACATTTGTCGGATACTGAATTCTGCTGATACCCGCCAGATCGGCTCCCGCGTAAGTACACCAGTTGCAGACAATGGCAACGAATTTCGGTTCCCATTCCTTGTTTGCTAAACTTTCAGCCATATATTCTCCTTCCAGCGGCAAT
>CAZBGE010000156.1:0-4938 GCA_964491435.1 uncultured Smithella sp. | reverse complement strand
GACTTCTGTGGCTGGTCCGCCGGGACAAATGGAAAGCTGCCGGTGAAATGATTTTCTATTTCGGCCTGATCTTCTTTGGTCTGGATATCATCAGTCAGGCGGCTGCGCCCCTCAAGCATTCACCTTCCTTCATCCATCATTTTACTCAAGTCAAAAATCCATTATTCGGGCTTGGACTGGGAATAGCAGTGACCGCCATTGTCCATGCTTCCGCGATACCGATCAGTATTCTGGCTGTTCTGGCGCAGCAGGGTTTGATCGGGGTCGAAAACGCC
Organism: uncultured Smithella sp.; assembly: GCA_964491435.1. Lineage (GTDB taxonomy): Bacteria > Desulfobacterota > Syntrophia > Syntrophales > Smithellaceae > UBA8904. Next base: position 4,663 of record CAZBGE010000156.1, on the reverse strand, counting down.
GTGCCCGTTGTGTTGGGCGCCAACATCGGCACAACGGTAACGGCGCTTCTCGCGGGAATTGCCGCGAATGTCAGCGGTAAAAGAACCGCCGTGTCCCACCTGATTTTTAAATGTGCCGGCGTTTTGCTTTGCCTGATTTTCCTGCCCTTTTTTATCGATATTTTGCGTCATCTGTCTTCCAGCGTTCCTCAGCAGATTGTTTTGGCTCATTTTTTCCTGAACCTGTTGATTGTCGCCATTTTTATTTTTTTCCTGCACCCCTTTGCCGCGCTGATGAAGAAAGTGCTGCCCGGAGAGGACGACGTGCTGCCGGTCTGGCCGGAATACCTGGACCGTAAGGCTTTGACGGATCCGGTCAAATCGCTGGATCACGTACTGAAGGAGCTGCGGCGGCAGGCGAAACTGGCGCAAATCATGTTTACTAGAACCAATGCGTTAATGTTCCGCGATGAGGGAGGGAAACGAAAGGATATTGCCTACGTGGAGATGGTGGTCAACAATCTGCGGGCGCAGATCGTCAAATTTCTCTGGAAAGTATCCGGACGCCGGCTGTCCAAAGACCTTTCCCGGCGGATTTTCGCCTACACGGCCATGGCCGGAGATATTAAAAGCATCGGCAATCACATTCAATCGATCAGTCTGCTTAACGGTCAACAGGCCGTGCGTAAAATTAAATTCAGCGATTGCGGTGAAAGGGAAATCCGGAGCATTGTTTCATTGGTCGAGCGCAACTTGCAAGATGCATCAGCGCTGCTGGAAAATTTCAATATGGAAATAGTGAAGGATGTTATTTGCCGCGAGGAAGAAGTCGATGAACGGGTCAAAGAGTCGCTGGACAATCATTTGAGGAGATTTCATCAGCGCGAATGCAGCCCGGAGGCCGGCCCCATCTTTGTGGAAATACTGGGACATCTGGAACGCATATCCGATCTTTGCAACAATATTACGGAATACGTCTGGGACATTCATTAGCCCGGACATATGGAAAACATGATCGCATCATGGCAAGAGAAACGAAGAAATTTCGTGAGAAAAATGTATCTGAGAAAACGTGTTGCCTGAACCGGCAATATCTTTTATAATATTGGATAAAGGGGGGACATCCATGGAAAAAAGAATGAACGCCTTGGCTTTTGCTCTGGAGAATGAAGAAAAAGAGCGCGAGTTTTACCTGGAACAGGCCCGAAAAACAAAGAACATGGCGGGCAAGAACATGTTCAAGCAGATTGCCGATGAGGAAAAGGAGCATTTTGAGGTTTTGCAGAAGCTCTATCACAAGTGGGAACAGCAGAAAAAATGGCCGGAGACCGTTCCTTTGAAAGTAAAGCAGTCGCTTGCGGGAACCATTTTAAAATCCATGTCCGGTAAAAAATCGGCGCGGATTAACGGCACGGACCAGGAGCTTAAAGCCGTTCGCACGGCCATTGATTTTGAGGCGCGCGGCGTCGCCCTGTATTCCAAATTGGCAAAACAATGCCAGGACCCCAAAGAGATCGCATTTTTCAACATGTTGGCTTCCGTTGAACGCGAGCACATGCTTTCCCTGAAGGATACGGAAGAATTTTTGACTGATCCGGCCACCTGGTATCAGCATCTGGAAAAATCAGGACTGGACGGGGCTTAGTGAACTGCTGCCGAAAAAAGTCTCTTTGACAGGAAATCCAGGGACAAAGATCAATCTTTGCTTCCTTAAAAGTCGCTTCCTGAGTTTTCGCTGAAGATTCAATAGCTCGCATGAAAAGAAATGAATTACCTTATCGGACATGACCGGTAAGTTGAAAAGACGCCCAGTAATACGGATGAGGATATTTCTTCATTGTTTCGATTTGCGCCTGTCTCAGGGCTTCCCCCTTATCGGCCTGATTGAGAAGGGAATAGAACGTTTCCATCAGGGCTGCCGTTGACAGATCGTCTACTTTCCAGAGACTGGCTACAATGGAGCGGCTCCCGGCATAGAGGAACCCGCGCGTCAGCCCGACGACATCATCGCCGGTGGCAACCTTTCCCAGACCTGTTTCGCAAGCGCTCAACGTAACCAGATCTGCGTCAAGCTTCAGCGAGTATAACTTCTCGACCGATAACACACCATTACTTTGCCCGTCTCCTGCCAGGCGCAAAGCGGATTTTAGCGGATGTTCAGGGTCAAATTGCCCGTGTGTTGCAAAGTGGAAGCTGTGAAACGTTGCGCCGTATTTTCTTAAGGCCGTCTCGGTCGCCTCCCCGCGCAGCAGCACTTTGGCCTGGGGACGCATACGCGCCACGGTCAGGGCTTCTTTCTGGGCGTAAACAAGATCAAGCCGGGAATCGCCCAGGTCGGGATTACCGAAAATCAGTATGTCCGCGGGGCGTTGAGGCAAAGGGGGACGGAGATATTTCAGAGCGCTGGCGCTGGGAATCATACGGATTCGCGACTGCTCGAGGAAATACCCCCTCCCGTCATGCAAGGCATTAAAGGGAAGATAGTGCAGGACGCCTTGGGGTACGATGATGAGCTTTGTACGTCTGGCAAGAGTTCCGAGAGGTTTGATAAGCCGTTGGAACAATCGACGGGAGAGAATCCCGTAATTATTCGCCCCGGGATTTTCCAGACTGCGCCGGAACTCCCGAACATCTTCCTGCAAACCGTCCAAGCGTAGTCGTTGTGCCGTAATCTTCCCTTCGGATATGACGAATGCATAAAGATTCCCTTCGTCGTAATAGTATTCAAGTAAAGTTTCGTCGTCAGGGATGTGCCGCTTAATCTCCCCGAAAGAAAGGGACGTGACTGTGACGATAGAAGCAAGTTCCGGCGCTTTCTCCCGTAAGTCATCTTTCGCCTTGATCAGCACGGAGCGGGTGTGCGCGGGTTCGGCCATGTCATCCTGCGCCAGCGCGTCCATTTCCGCTTTTTCTTTTAATTCAAGGAGTTGCTGCGCCAAGTGTTCATTGCCGGCAGGCGCGGCAAAATCCCTCTGTGCAGCCAGCAAGTCAACCAACGCCCGGGATTTGGATCGTTCCACGTACTCAAAGGCAGAGGAGAATTCTTGAGCGTCGTATAGAAGGGCGATTAAACGCCTGTAAACATTCTGTTTGTCTCCGACAAAACCGATCTTGCCAACCTCGGTATTGATTGTGGAGCGCTGCGCCTCGATCACCTCAATCGCCCGCCGATAATATGAAACGGCGCCCTTCCGGTCGCCTTCTTTTTCCGCAATACGCCCGCGATCGAAGAGGATCACCCAGTAGAGCCCGCCGTTTGTTTCAATCACGGGAATTTTCAGAAGCAGGTCAAAGCCTTCTTTCGCTTCCTTGAGGTTGCCTGTTTCCAACAACAGCTTGCATTTCATGAAATACTGGGGCAGTTCGTAAGAATTGTTGAAGCGGCTGCTCCCGACTCCCCATCCCATCCCGGCAAGAAAATTACCGAGATATTCCAGGTTTTTCCAGGCGCCACTGGCTTCGGATTGCCGGATGATTTCCAAAGCCTTCTCATATTCTCCCATGGCCATATAGATTTTGGCTACGGCCATTGCACGCTGAACGGGCAGGCTTTTGGAGTAAGCAGGCAAGCGCATCTGTTCAAGAGTCTGGGCTGCGCGCATCGCCTCCTCCTTCTCGCCAAGCAAGGCCTGCCCTAATCCCATAACGGCAAGAGGGGTAAGTTCGATCCATCCTGCCTCCGCAGTCCGCCCCATCTTTTCCCTGACAATTTGCGAGAGGCGGAGCGCCTGTTTAGCTTCCGCGACAGCCTGGCGATAATCTCCAAAGTCGAGCAGAACCTCGGCTCGCAATGCATTCCCGAAAAGCGATCTTTCGCCGGGCTTACGTATTCCGCCATACATCGGACTTGGGGGGAGTTTTTCCATTCGGCCGAGGCAAGAGAAAAACTTGTCGTACCGCTTGACCTTCCCATGCGCCATGCAAAGCAGATAAAGATCCATTGGTTTGGGCGAAGCCTGATTTTGGAGCTTATCTTCCAGATACTGCTCCAATTCGGCATACCGCCCTTCTGCGATGAGAAAATGCTCTTTCCCGAAAATGCTCTCATTGATCGGCTGGACAACCTGATAGGCGCATCCCCACAGGCAAACCGCCGTCATTGCCGACAGAACCAACCCCCAAAATAATCTTCTTCCACTTGTGATCATCATATCTGGCAACCGGATCAACTATAGGAGAGTTTGCTCTCTTCATTGCCGCCTGGTTTCCCGGCGGCGCTACAATATTTCCTCGTATGGACCGATCACAGCATTACTCAGAGGACTCATGATAATTATCTCATATTTAGTCAGGATCATCAATAAGGTACCGTTTGCCAATCAAGCTTAATAATTAACGATCTTAATATTGCAGCCGAAGCCCTTATGTCTTTTCAGTTCGAAAGACATGGGGATATATCAGCCGTTGACCTTTACATTCTGACCACAGAAGACATTAATCTGCCGTCGCTTCCCATCGGAACAGGGCTGAAAGTCGGCGACCAGGTTCTGCTGGAGGTTTCGCAGATTGGCAAGGTCTGCCACAACCGGCGCAACATCTTTTACACTGTCGAAGATTGCGTCATCCCCGGGAAAGAATCTTCACAAAAGTACTCCAGGGCGGAGAAATAAGAATGGATGATCAAATTGAAATGGCCGCAAAATAATATCAAAACTGGCGTAGCGTTGAATAAATAATTACGGAT
>CAZBGE010000155.1:0-5018 GCA_964491435.1 uncultured Smithella sp. | reverse complement strand
TTTTCATTCATGGCCTTTGCCGCTTCGCTTAAGGCGCGCGCGCCGGCCAGCGTTGTCGTATAAAGAATATTGTAGGTCAGCGCGCCGCGCCGGATATGGTAGGCGTCCCGCGACGACTTGCGTCCGAAGCTGGTGTTGATGACCATCTGGATGTCGCCGTTTTTAATGTAATCGACAATGTGCGGCCGTCCTTCGCTGACTTTATGAACAACCGTTGCGTCAATCCCGAAACGGCTTAAATGCCTGGCTGTTCCAGCCGTCGCCGTAATTTTATAGCCGAGTGCCGCAAAAGACCGGGCAACGTCCACAATTCCGTCTTTATGATTGTCATGAACGCTGATAAAGACGGAACCTGATTTGGGCACTTTGAAACCGGCGGCCATCTGCGATTTGGCAAAGGCCAGGCCGAAGGATTGAGCAATGCCCATGACTTCGCCGGTGGATTTCATTTCCGGTCCCAGCAAGATATCCACTTCCGGAAAACGGTTGAAAGGGAAGACCGCTTCCTTGACGGATACATGCCGGGGGATAATGGTTTGCGTGAAGCCAAGCTCCCCAAGGCTTTTGCCCAGCATGACCTTGGTGGCCAGCTTCGCCAGCGGCACGCCGATGGCCTTGCTGACAAACGGCACGGTGCGCGACGCGCGGGGATTGACTTCCAGCACATACAACGTTCCGTCTTTGATGGCGTACTGAATATTCATCAGGCCGACAACGCCCAGCTCTCCGGCCAGCATCTTTGTCTGTTGGTCAATCATCTCCAGTAAAGAGTCGGAAATGGTCAGTGACGGCAGGATGCAGGCGCTGTCGCCGGAATGAATCCCCGCTTCTTCGATATGTTCCATGATGCCGGCCACCACTGTGGTCGTGCCGTCGCTGATGGCGTCCACATCGACTTCCACCGCGTCTTCCAGAAACTTGTCGATCAGAATCGGATGCCCCGGAGAAACCAGCAGGGCCTTGGCCATAAACGACCGGAGCGTTTCCGGATCATAGACGATTTCCATCGAGCGGCCGCCCAGAACGTAAGAGGGACGCACGAGCACCGGGTAACCGATGCGGGAGGCGGCAATCAGTGCCTTCTCCACATCCATGGCCGTATCGTTGTCCGGCTGGTTGAGTTTCAGCTTGTGGACGATTTCCTGAAACCGGTCGCGGTTTTCCGCCCGGTCAATGGCGTCAGGCGATGTTCCGATGATGGGAGCGCCGGCCGCTTCGAGGCCGCGCGCCAGATTCAGCGGCGTCTGACCGCCAAACTGGACGATGACGCCGTCCGGTTTTTCCGTCCGGAGGATATGCAGCACATCCTCAAGCGTTACCGGTTCAAAGAAAAGCTTGTCCGATGTGTCATAATCCGTACTGACCGTTTCGGGGTTGGAGTTGATCATGATGCTTTCGACACCTTCCTCGCGCAGGGCGAAAGAAGCATGAACGCAGCAGTAGTCAAATTCAATGCCCTGGCCGATGCGGTTGGGCCCGCCGCCGATGATCGCCACTTTCTTTTTGGAGGAAGGCCGGGCTTCGTTTTCCGTTTCGTACGTGGAATAGTAATAGGGCGTGTAGGCTTCGAACTCCGCCGCGCAGGTATCCACCAGTTTGTAAACCGGAAAGATATTTTCCTTTGCCCGCCAGTCACGGATGTCTTGCTCCGTTTTGTTCCATAGCGCCCCCAGTGTCCGGTCCGAGAAGCCCATCTGCTTGGCGGCGCGCAAAATCGTTGCGGAAGGTTGATTGTTTTTCAGTTCCTCTTCCGCATCCAGAATATCTTTGATCTGGTGCAGAAACCAGGGATCAACCTTTGTGAGGTCATAAACGTCATCAATCGTCATCCCGTCTTTCAGCGCCCCGGCGATATAAAAGAGCCGCAGGGAGTTGGGTTTCATCAGCTTGCTTTTCAGGAGGCCTTTTCTTTCCTGCATGTCCTCGGGAAGAGACTGGCTGAAGCCGAACCGGCCGATTTCCAGCGATCGGACGGCCTTTTGCAGGGATTCTTTAAACGTGCGGCCGATCGACATCGTTTCGCCGACGGATTTCATGGAGGTGGTCAGGAAATCTTCCGTTTCCGGAAATTTCTCAAACGTCCAGCGCGGAATCTTTGTCACCACATAATCAATGGTGGGTTCGAAGGATGCCATGGTTTCGCGCGTGATGTCGTTGGGAATCTCGTCAAGCGTATAGCCCACGGCCAGCTTTGCGGCGATTTTGGCAATGGGAAATCCCGTGGCTTTGGATGCCAGCGCCGACGAACGCGACACACGGGGGTTCATTTCCACCACGATCATTTCGCCGGTTTGGGGATGAATGGCAAACTGGACGTTGGAGCCGCCCGTCTCGACGCCGATTTCGCGCATGATGGCAATGGCGGCGTCCCGCATGATCTGGTATTCACGGTCCGTCAGCGTCTGCGCCGGAGCGACGGTAATCGATTCGCCGGTATGCACGCCCATGGCGTCGAAGTTTTCAATGGAACAGATGATGACGACATTATCGGCCCTGTCGCGCATGACTTCCAGCTCGTATTCTTTCCAGCCCAGCACGGATTGTTCGATCATCACTTCGGAAATTATGCTGGCGTCGAGTCCGGCTTTGGCGATTTCCAGAAGCTCCTCGCGGTTATAGGCCACGCCGCTGCCGGTGCCGCCCAGCGTGAAGGATGCCCGGATGATGATCGGAAAACCGATGTCGTCGGCAATGGCAAGCACTTCATTCATATTGCGGGCAAATCCGCTTTTGGGCATCCGCAAACCGATTTTTTCTATCGCATGTCTGAATTTTTCGCGGTCTTCCGCTTTGTGAATGACGGGAAGCGACGCGCCGATCATCTCCACGCCATATTGTTCGAGTACGCCGGATTCCGCCAGCGCCACAGCGGTGTTGAGGCCGGTCTGGCCGCCCAGCGTTGGCAGCAGCGCGTCGGGGCGTTCGCGGGCGATCACTCTGGCCACCGCCTCGGGCGTGATCGGTTCCACGTACGTGCGGTCGGCCATTTCCGGATCGGTCATAATGGTTGCGGGATTGGAATTGATCAGGACAACTTCGTAGCCTTCTTCGCGCAGCGCCTTCACGGCCTGCGTTCCGGAATAGTCGAACTCGCAGGCCTGACTGATGATGATCGGCCCGGACCCGATGAGCAGAATTTTTTTAATGTCGTTTCGTTTCGGCACGTCTTACCTTTTTCATGGCGCTGACAAACTGAGAAAATAAATATTCCGTGTCGCGCGGCCCCGGCGCGGCTTCCGGGTGGTACTGAACGCTCATGGCGCCTTGCAGTTTCATTCCCTCGGAGGTTGCGTCGTTTAAATTCGTGAAGGAGGTGTCCGCTTTGCCTTCCACCGATGACGGCACGACCACAAAGCCGTGATTCTGCGAAGTGATTTCAACCCGCCCCGTTTCCAGATTCTTGACTGGCTGATTGATGCCGTGATGGCCGAACTTCAGTTTTTCCGTGCGGCCGCCGATGGCCTGGCCGATGATCTGATGACCCAGGCAGATGCCGAAAACCGGTATCTTCCCGATGATGTCCCGGGCGGCATTTACAATGTAGGGAAGGGCGGACGGATCGCCGGGGCCGTTGGAAAGCAGCACGCCGTCCGGCTGATAGGACAGAATTTCGCCGCCTGTCGTAAAAGCCGGCGCGACAACCACTTCGCAGCCGTTCTTTTCCAGCAGCCTTAAAATATTATATTTGACGCCGCAGTCCAGCACCACAACGCGCAGCTTTTTAACCGGCTTTTTGGCGGGAATTTTACTTTTGGCCGGCGTGCCTTTTTTCCACAAATAAGGTTGCGGGCAGGAGACTTCACGCACCAGATCCCTTCCGGCAAGCCCCGGATACGCCTGCAATCTGGCGATCAGTTCATCCACGTTGTTTGATTGAGTAGAAATAACGCCTTTCATTGAGCCGGACAGGCGCAGGCGGCGCGTCAAAGCGCGGGTGTCGATGCCCTCCAATCCGATTTTCCCGGAATCTTCCAGAAACGTTTTAAGGCTTTTGTTCATCCGCCAGTTGCTGGGACGGGGCTGGTACTCTTTGACAATAAATCCTTCCAGGTGGATGCCCGCCGATTCCATATCCTCATCGTTGATGCCGGTGTTGCCGACCAGCGGATAGGTCATGGCGACGATCTGGCCTTTATAGGAAGGATCGGTAATTACTTCCTGATAGCCGGTCATGCCTGTGTTAAAAACAACTTCGCCCATGGTTTCGCCGTCGCCCGCAAAGGCAAAACCATGAAAGACGCTGCCGTCTTCCAGAACAAGCAGGGCGGGACGATTTTTATGGAACAGGGACATTGATTCTTCCCTCTTTCTTGCGCAAAGCGGACAGGGGAAACGATTTTTCCCAAACCGTTTCCCTCTCCGCCCGCGGATTAACAGATAAACAGCATTTCCCAGAATTTCGGCAATGGCCAGGTTTCGTCGTCCAGCATATTTTCCAGGGCATCCACATATTCACGAAGTTCGTCCATCTTCGGCTTGACTTTGCCGCCCAGCATTTCCGCTTTTCTGGATTCATCATGGACGGCTCCGGCTGCTTCCACTCTGGCTTGAATGTCCTTGAGAGTTGTGTAAATATTATTAATTAAATCAAGAACTTTCTTTAAAAGCTCCATCTGGGAAGAAAGCACCGCCGCCGGACCGAGAGCGTCTTTGGCGCTGATGATGGCTTTAGCCAGTTTTTTCTGATAAGCCACCGCCGCCGGAATGACCTGCGTCATGCAGATATTGTTCAAACAGTTGACCTCAATTTCCAAATCTTTGATGTAGCGCTCCACATGAATCAGGTAGCGGGATTTAAGTTCCGCATTGGAGAGTACTTCATATTTTTCAAAGAGCTTCAGGGATTTGTCGGTAATCAAAGCTTTTAAAGCGCTGGGGGTTGTTTTTTCATTGGGCAAGCCGCGTTTTTTCGCCTCTGCTTCCCATTCCCTGGTATAGTTGTCCCCGTTAAAGAGAACTGGCTTAATGGCGCTGATTTCACTTTTTAAAACCTCAAAAACCGCCTGGTTGATATTTTT
>CAZBGE010000154.1:0-5090 GCA_964491435.1 uncultured Smithella sp. | reverse complement strand
GGACTTCTGGGTTTACAAACAAAAGTAAAGATCAATATTGAAATCCGGCGTGGAATATATTATAAGTTTCCGCACATTAATGCTTTGAGCAATACTTGGGACATCACCGTAATCCGCAATAATATCAGAAAGCGTTTTTATTTATGAAAAAGAAACTGCCTCTGGTTATTTTAAATTGTGCAATCGTTCTGATTTTTATCATCCATACGACTCATTACTTTAATTTAAAACCCGTAAGCCAGCTGGAATCCATATTGTATGATGTGCGTCTTAACCTGACGATGCCCGGCGCGCAGGATAACCGTATTTTTATTGTTGATATTGATGAAAAGAGTCTGGCGCAGGTGGGCAGGTGGCCTTGGAGCCGCGACAAAATTGCATTGCTTCTGGATAATCTGTTCGATGATTACCAGGTGGCGGTTGTCGGCTTTGATGTTGTTTTTGCCGAAAAGGACGAAAGCTCCGGTCTTGGCGTGCTGGAACAACTGGGTAAAAAAGACTTGAGAAACGATGAAGGCTACCAGCGGTTGTTGCCCCGGTTAAGAAAAGATCTTGATTATAACTATCTTTTTGCGCAGAAAGTGAAAGGCCGCCCGGTTGTTTTGGGTTATTATTTTTCCAATGACTCCGACAGAATCAGCGGCAAGCTGCCGCCGCCTGTCTTCACCTCGGATACTTTAAAAGCGGGCAATACGAAATTTTTAAAAATGGCCGGATATGGCGCCAACCTGCCGGAGCTTCAGGAGAACGCCCAGAGCGGCGGACATTTTAATCCGTATGTGGACGTTGACGGGATTTCCCGGAAAGTTCCTGTCCTGCAGGAGTATCAAGGCGCATATTACGAAGCGCTTTCCGTGGCCGTGACGCGCAGTTTTTTTGGTTCCCCCCCCTTGGCGGCCGGTTTTCCTGAAGGTTCAGGAAGCGGTGGAAGCGGTTATCAGCAACTGGAAGAACTGAAAATCGCCGATCTCAAGATACCCGTTGATGAAAAAGTCTGTAGTTTTATTCCTTACCGGGGCGGGCAGGGGAGTTTTAAATACCTGTCTGCTGTTGATGTTTTACGGAAAAATGTGGAAAAGGATGCATTGAAGGGAGCGATCGTGCTGGTGGGAACTTCGGCGGCCGGCCTGATGGATTTGCGCGCCACGCCTGTTTCGCCGGTCTATCCCGGGGTGGAAGTGCATGCCAATATGATCGCCGGAATTCTGGATCAGAACATAAAATATCAACCCGCTTACGTCCAGGCCGTAGAACTGCTGTTGCTGCTTGTCACGGGCTTGCTGCTCGCCCTGTTCCTGCCTGTTTTGAATCCCATGAAGTCATCCTTGCTTTGTTTTGGGGTATTTTTAGTGGCGTTGGGCGTCAATGCATGGGCCTGGCAGACCAACATTGTATTTCCTCTTGCTTCATCCATATTGATGATACCGCTTCTTTTCGCCGTCAATATGTCTTACGGGTTCTTTACGGAAACAAGAACAAAAAGATATATTACAGGGCTTTTCGGCCAGTATGTGCCCAAGGAGCTTGTTGAGGAAATGAGCAGGAATCCGGCCAATTTTTCCTCCTCCCTGGAAGGGGAGAACAGGGAAATGACTGTATTATTTTCGGATGTTCGCGGATTTACGAGTATTTCAGAGGGACTTCATCCAAAAGAATTGACGAAATTGATGAATGAATACATGACCCCGATGACCTACATTATTCAAAAGCATCGCGGCACTATTGACAAGTATATTGGTGATGCTATAATGGCGTTCTGGGGAGCCCCCTTGGCCGATGCCGCCCATGCTCGAAACGCCATTCTATCCGCTTTGGAAATGCAGTCCACTCTTGACAAGTTAAGGCCCCAGTTTATTCAGAAAGGATGGCCGGAAATAAGGATTGGCGTGGGGGTCAACACCGGCGTCATGCACGTGGGTGACATGGGATCACAGTTCCGGAGGGCTTATACCGTTATGGGCGACGCCGTCAATCTTGGCTCACGATTGGAAGGCTTGACCAAACAGTACGGGGTCGGAATTATCGCCGGTGAAACGACCCGCAATGCCGTTGAGGGTATTGTTTTCAGGGAACTGGATTGCGTCCGGGTGAAAGGCAAAGATCAGCCGGTTGCCATTTATGAACCGGTTGGTTTGGAAACGGATGTCAGTCCGGCTGTTCTGAAGGAAATGCAATTTTTTCATGAAGCGCTAAGTTTATACCGGGCGAAATCCTGGGACGACGCCGAAAGTCTTTTGCTCGAATTGCGGAAATCCGATCCGGATAAGTATCTTTACAGTCTTTATCTGGAACGAATCCGTTATTTTCGCTCGGAGCCCCCGGAACCGGGATGGGATGGGGCGTTCAAATTTACAACCAAATAATTAGTGAGGGCGATGATTGATGAAGAAATTACTGTGCGGAGTCTTTTTTTGTGTATTTGCCGTATGTCAATCGTTTATGGTTTACGGTGCGGAAGATGGCGTCCAGGTCATACCCCGGTTTGACATTATCCGGTACAGTGTTGAGGGAAACACCGTGCTCCATCAGGAGGATATTGACGGCATCCTCGTTGATTTTACGGGAAAGCAGAAGGATTTTGGAACCGTTCAGGAAGCCATTGATGCGCTGAAAAACGCGTATCACAAGCGCGGATACGCCACGACGCAGGTGATCCTTCCCGAACAGGAACTGGAAGCCGGCAATGTTCGGCTGGTTGTCATCGAGACCCGTATCGGCGCCATCACGGTCAAAGGAAATAAATATTTTTCCGAGGACAACATCCGGCGCAGCGTTCCCGCTCTGCGGGTTGGCGAGCCGCCCAACGTCGGCAAAATATCGTCCCGTCTTAAAACCGCCAATGAAAATCCGGTCAAGAAGCTAACCATGCAACTGGAAAAGGGCGAGCGGGAAAATGAAGTGAACGCCGTTTTGCAGGTTAAAGATGAAAAGCAGTGGAGGATTTCGCTGATTGGCGACAATACCGGCAACAAGGATACGGGAGAATTTCGCACGGGTGTTGTCTTGCAGCACGCCAACCTTTTTGATCGGGATCACGTGATCAGTCTGCAATACATGACTTCGCCGGAAAAGATCGATAAAGTGAGCATTCTTGGTTTTGGTTATCACATTCCCATTTATTCTTTAGGAGACTCCCTTTCTTTTTACGCCGGTTATTCCGATGTTGATTCCGGAACGATTTACGCGGGCACCGCGGATATCGCGATGAGCGGCCGCGGCGCGACGTTCGGCGGCCGGTACAATCAGAATCTTGCCCGCATCGGCGGTTATGAGCATAAACTTTCCTATGGCCTCGACTATCGCAAATATGACAACAACGTGACGCTGTTGAGCGTCATTCCGATGGACAGCAGCGTCATCGTGCATCCGGCCAGCATTGCCTATAACGGTAATTTTCAATATCCTTCTTTTCAGGCCGGTTTTAATGTGGCCGTCAGTAAAAATATACCGGGCGGCTCCGACGGATCGGATGAGGATTTTCGCAAGGTGCGGTCCAATGCGTCGGCGAACTATACAATTTTACGGTATGGCGCCAGCGCCGGTTATGTGCTGCCGTTTGATCTGCAATTGCGTTTGCTTTTTAACGGTCAGTTTACCAACGATCCGCTGGTGTCGGGAGAACAGTTCGGGCTGGGCGGCGCAACTTCCGTGCGCGGTTTCCAGGAGAGAGAAGTCAGCGACGATTTGGGAAATTCCGGCAGTGTTGAGCTCTATTCTCCGGATATTTTGAAGCTGATGAATATCCATCAAGGCCAGTTCCGCATGCTTGTTTTTTACGATATGGGGCAGGTGTCAAAAGTCAATCCGCTGCCGGGGGAAGAGTCCTACAGCGTGATGTCCAGCGCGGGCGCCGGCGTAAGAATGGCGTGGAGCAAACATTTCTCCCTGTCGGCCGATTACGGTTACGGTTTGAGTCTGGAGGGTTCCAGAGGGGTAAGAAACAACCGGTTTCATTTAATGGCGGTTTTAACATTTTAATAACGCTGAATTTCAGAAAGGTAGCATGAGCCATGAAAACGAAAAAAATAAAGAAGAGTCGCCGGATTGGTTTGATTCGAATATTCAGCCGTGAGCTGGTCATGATTTTCGCCTTTTACTTTTTGTGTTCCAGCGCGGCTTTTGCCAATCCGTACGGAGCGCAGATTGTCAACGGCAATGTCAGCATCAATGCACAGGGAAATACGCTCAATATTATCAATTCTCCAAATTCCATCATCAACTGGCAGGGGTTTTCCATCGGCGGCGGCGAAGCCGTCCGGTTTCTTCAGCAAAACAGCGCCAGCGCAGTTTTGAACCGCGTGATCGGCCAGGATCCCTCGGCCATTCTGGGAGTTCTGCAATCCAACGGCCGTGTCTTTCTCATTAATCCCAACGGTGTCTTATTCGGACAAGGCGCCAAGATAGAAGTAAACGGACTGGTGGCCTCCACGCTGAATTTGAGAGATGCGGATTTCCTGTCAGGAAATTTCAAATTTACAGCCGGCCTTAATCCCGGCTCAATCAAGAATCAGGGGACGATTTCCACTCCCCACGGCGGCCAGGTTTACCTCATTGCTCCCGATGTTGAAAACACCGGCGTGATCCATGCGCCGGGAGGAGAGGTGATGCTGATGGCGGGACGGAGCATTCAGCTGGTGGATTCTTCCGATCCGTCTATTTCCGTCGTCGTCAGCGCTCCCACGGACAAGTCGGTTAATTTGGGCAGGATTGTCGCGACGGGCGGCAAGATCGGCATTTACGGCGGCCTGATTTCCCAGAGCGGCGTCGTCAACGCCGACAGCGCCGTCGTCGGCGAAGGCGGCAGGATTTTATTCAAAGCCTCCAGGGATGTTGTTCTGGAGGCTGGAAGCACCACCAGCGCCAGGGAAGGCAGGATCGAAGTTCTGGGCGACATGGAAAGCGGCACGGTGAAAGTCGCCGGAATTCTTGACGCATCAGCGCCCCATGGCGGAAACGGCGGCTTTATAGAAACTTCCGCGGCCCATGTTAAGGTTAACGACGGAGCCCGTATTACGACGCTTGCGCCTTACGGTGTATCCGGAACCTGGCTCATCGATCCTTTTGACTTTATCGTTGCCGCCAGCGGAGGC
>CAZBGE010000153.1:0-5174 GCA_964491435.1 uncultured Smithella sp. | reverse complement strand
TTATTCTCTATATCACTCTTTTCGAGGTGTCCGCTATGACTATACCAGTTCAGTCACCGTCCCAAGCCAGTATTTCGCCGCCTCTAAGCGCTGTTGATGGATTGACGGCTATGACGCCATTAAGCGTTATCTTGCCGTTGGCAACCTCTTGTTTCCATTTCTCTTGTGTTAAATAAGTAAACCGACCTGCAAGGTAGTGCTCAAGAGATTCGGGCCATTGAAGCGGTGAAATTCTGGAAGTGATGATACGCTTACGGAACATCACTCATCGAGAAGGATCAGGTTTGGTTTGCGTTTCTTTTTCAAGATGGGATCGAGGCAACAGTCTTTCTTCTTCCCTTTTAATCCGGAGGTATTTACCCAACCCTACTGCATTGAACTGATTTTCAATAATATGCTCGAGCGACATGCTTTGATCCTGCCCGGATGGAAGGGTGAGTGGTTCAATGACCAAGTGATTGTTAAATCTGCTGAAGTTAGCATAAACAAATTGCACCGCAAACTGCATGATGCCGGACAGTCTGATGTTGTTGTTATCCAGTACGATGCCGTCATGAAAAATCATCGTTTTAAGATAGTCCGGCAGAGCAAAGGCGTCAATAATTCTTTCGGTCAGATAAGGGTGGTATCTTTCAATAAATATTTCATCAATGCGTTCATCATCCGGGGCATGCAGTTTTTTATAAACAAGAATGATCATCTTGCCTATTTCAGAAAAAAGGCCGCCCAGTTCAACTTTTTTGGCCATGTCTTCCCGTACGCCGGCTTGTTCCGCTAATAATTTTCCAACCACTGATGAAGCGAAGCTACGCGCAAAAAGTACCTCAATTTCTTCATCCTCGCGAGCCAAAAGGTGCAGAGACAGGATGATGATCAATGCCTTGGTGTGATTCATGCCCAGTCGTGTGACAAGCTCATAGAAAGTATGGATGCCGCCCTTGTTTATTTTTCCGTAATAGGCAGAATTGGCAAAACTGAAAAGCCGCAATAGTATGTCATGGCCGATGCGGAATTTCACCATCTCGATCTCCTTGTTGCTCGCTTCGATATTATCCAGAACGGCAAGTACGTCCGGTGAAAAACCCATTGTTTCACTAGTCAGTATTTTTTTTTCGATGTTGTCGAGAATACTTACGATTTCTTCTTGCCGCATGTGATTCCTTTGCTTGCCGCAGACATCTTGCCTCAGATGAGCTTGTTCCATTGGATTTAAACGCCGCTTTGCGCCAAATAGAGATAAGCGTTACGCATGATTTTCGACGCGAAGCTACTTCAGGAATCCTTGGATGATTTGGTTTACTGCCTGATCATATGTCAATCCCAGACTCATCAGTTTGGTCAGTTGATCACTTGCAATTTTGCCAATTGAAGCTTCATGGGTTAATTCGGCGTCAGGATGACCTGCTTTCAGCGACGGCATGGTCTCATTGGTTCCGTTATCCATGATGATCGCATCGCATTCAATATGACCGAAGCATTTGTTTTGTGCATCCAGCAGGGCGTAAAAAGTCTGTTTGGAATCGCCCTTCATCACCGAGCGCGAAATCATGTTGGCGCGGCTTCCCGCTCCTTTTAAAACAATATTGTTTGTGGAGATTGCTGTCTGATGATTGTCCGTAAGAACCCTTTCCGTGATCAGCAAAAGACTATCCGGTCCCAGAACTGCTTCATTAACTCTGTTGGCTTCATCGACTCCGGCAATTTGCGTTAATTCCATCTCCGCCTGAGCGCCTTCGGCAAGAAAGACTTTAGTGGTCGGATTAAGTGTTCTTCGGCCTTGACCTGCGCCTGATGCATAGTGCTTCTCAATATAGGTCACTTTGGCCCTTTTGCCGACATGAAAATCATGGATACCCGCATGACCTTCCGGTTCGGACGAACCGCAATGAATGCCGCAGCCTGCGACAATCGTCACTTCAGCTTCGTCCCCAATGATAAAGGAGTTATATACTACGTCATAAAGACCGGCCTGACTCAAAATTACAGGAATATGAACGGATTCGTTCTTCGTGCCCGCTTTAATTTTAACGATGATGCCCGTTTCACTGTCATTGGTTTCAATATTGATATTGGCCGATACGTGCCGACTCAAGAGCTTGCCGTTTTTTCTTATATTGTAAGCGCCTTTAGGCAATTCTTCCAGATCGGCGACTGTTTTCAATAATGATTTATCTATAGCATCCAGCATCACGTTCTCCTTCACAGCTGTCTCGATAAGTGCATACGCTCAGATCATCCAGAAGCGGCATGGCACCGGTGAGATTTCCGTGATAGGCAATCTGGCCGGCATTAATGATAATCACCACATCAGCCGCCTCTAGAAAGGCCTTATTATGACTGACGACAATTGTTGTGGTACGATTTTCAGACAATTCCCTTTTTAAAAGCTCCACCATCGGACCGATTGTCCATAGATCGATCCCTGTGTCCGGTTCGTCGTAGATGGCCAGTTTAGGATTGGCGGCTATGGTTATGGCCAGTTCGATTTTTTTAATTTCACCTCCGGAAAGTTTGGCGTCCACTTCTTTATCCAGAAAAGACAAAGGACAAATACCCACTCTTCCCAGAATGTCGAGAAGTTTATATTCTTCTTCAATCCCGGTGGCGATTTTCAGTAGCTCACGAAAGGTTATGCCCTTGAAACGTGCGGGCTGCTGAAAACTATAGGCGATTCCTGCTTTAGCCCGTTCAGTGATGGTCATAGTGGAAATATCCTGTTCATTGAAAATAATTGCGCCTCGTGATATCGGATTAATACCCATGACTAATTTAGCCAGCGTGGTTTTACCGCTGCCGTTAGGTCCGGTAATTGCGTAAAATTTGCCATCTTCGAAAGTAAAATTAATTCCATCGATGATGTTGCGCAGACGGCCGCTGTTCTCCACGTTCTCTGGAGCTGAAAAATACAAATTCTTTAATTCCAACATGAAACTGATCTGCCTTTTCTTTACCAATATTTTGCTCCGCTATATGCTTGTTTTCCACTTCTGTCAATAGGGAAGCGGTTGAAATCATAATCGAATGATTGATCTATAGTGTGAAATGTGCAAAATGACGACTATCAAGTTGCCAGTAAACGAAAAGGAGGATGTTATGTCTAAAGGGAAAATGGTTGTTACTTTGGTGTTAATGATTTTGGTTGTTGCCACAACATGCTTTGCCGCCGATAAATATCAGTGGATGCTTGTCGATACTGAAGATGGATGCCAGATATATACGAGTCCCATTGCTGGCAGAGATTATGTCGCGGCTAAAACGACCTGCACGATACCTGCCAGAATCGAGGTCATCGGTACGATCCTCAGAGACATTGAAAAATATTCTGAATGGATGGAAGATTGCAGAGCAACAAAAATTTTGAAAGTCGTGGATGACAAAAATGATGTTTTCATATTCTGGTTCCGTCAGCATATTGCATTGCTTACGGACAGGGATATGATACTGAAAAGCAAAACAATCATTGATGTGAAAAATGGCAAGAATCTTGTTTATGGCGACTCCACCAATGACATGTCCTACAATGCGGGCAAAGGATACATCAGAATGCCTTCGTTCAATTCATTATTTATCCTTGAATGGGTTGATCGGGAACACACCAAGGTGACGTTTATGATCGATCCGGATTTGGGCAAAGGCGTGCCGTCAGGCATTGCCAATAAAATGATCGCAGAAATCCCTTTAAAGTCTTTAAAGAAAATGGCAAAAATGGCCAAAAAGAGTCAATACACCGAAGCTGCCAAAACAAATAAATACGGCAAAATGGCGGAAGAAACCGTAAGGGTCAAGACCGGACGCAAGTAAAAGCTTGCATTTCCGATGGATGTATTTTGTGTGCGAAGATAAATGAAAAAACAATTCGTTATTGACAGCATATCTTTTCAGTATTACTAAAAAACCAGTCAAAAAAGGAGGACATTTTATGATTATTGTGACTGGTGGTGCAGGTTTTATCGGCAGCGCCTTTGTCTGGAAGCTTAATCAGGAAGGTATTGAAGATATTATCATTATTGACCGCCTGGGAACGTCTGATAAATGGAAGAATTTGGTCAACCTCCATTTTGCGGATTACATCCATAGAGATGATTTCATCCGGATGATCGGAGAGAATGAACTGCCATTCGAGGTTAGTGCCATTGTCCACATGGGTGCCTGTTCTTCGACGACAGAGCGGGATGCGGACTACCTCTGGAGCAATAATTTTCTTTATACGAAAACATTGGCTGAATGGTCCATCAAACGTGGCATCCGCTTCATTTACGCTAGTTCCGCCGCCACGTACGGCGACGGGAAGCATGGTTTTTCCGATAACCTAGATAAAATCAAATCACTGAAGCCCATCAATATGTATGGTTATTCCAAACAGGTTTTTGATTTATGGGTCTTGCGCCATAATTTGGAAACCAAGTTGGCGGGGGTTAAATTTTTCAATGTTTTCGGACCAAATGAATATCATAAAGGCGATATGACCAGCGTTATTTTTAAGGCGTTTCATCAGATTCGTGAAACAGGCAAGGTTTGTCTCTTTAAATCCTATCTGCCCCAGTATCCAGACGGTGGCCAGATGCGGGATTTTGTTTATGTTAAAAATTGCATTAATGTCCTTTGGTGGCTTTTACAGAACCCGTCGGTAACCGGTATTTTCAATCTGGGTACGGGTAAAGCGAGAACTTGGAATGATCTGATTTCCGCGGTTTTTGATGCAATGAACATGCAGCCGTATATAGAATATATTGAAATGCCAGAATCACTGCGCAATCAGTATCAGTATTTTACGCAAGCGGATATGGATAAACTTAAAGATTCCGGTTATTTAATAAATTTTTTCACGCTTGAAGATTCTGTGCGGGATTATGTTGTCAATTACTTGCAAAATCACGATCCGTACTTACGTTAATATAAATACGCTTTGCCGTCTGCTGAGAGGCCACGGGGATGGAATATGATATTATTCTTAAGTATTGAATATTACAGTTTATGATGAATAATAAAAAAAACCATCAAATAAATGAAAATTTTTTCTTGACAGAATCAGGTGGAGAGAGTAAAAGCTCACTTCTGTTCGTCAGAGATGGTCACGAAGGGTAGTTGAAGTTTTCAACACGTTCACCGATGGTAGCTTTCGAAGTTGTCGGAGAAGTCCTCAAAACTGGCGAAGAAAAAAATTGAAAATTTAA
>CAZBGE010000152.1:0-5256 GCA_964491435.1 uncultured Smithella sp. | reverse complement strand
AGACCACAACATCCGGCAGAACCGGCGCATGAAACGATTCATCATGGGAATGCAGGCTGAGGACGGACTCGCCTGCGGAAACCCGGCGCTCGTCCAGAATGGTTTTTAATTCACTCATCTTAAAATTTCTTTTCACGATTTCTCCTCAGTCAAATTATTTTTTTCTGTCGCCCCATCATGATGATGGAAACTTTTCTGTTTCCTGTTGCGCTTCGCGGTCAAAATCTCCGGCTTCGGCCTTTTCCTCATGGGTTTTAGCGACTGAATCTCCGTAACAGGTAAGAAAAGTATGGATAATCGCGTCATAGGGCAGATCGGCAAAGGCGCCGTGATCGGTGATGTATTCCATATGACGCCGGCCTTCCAGATCGAAGGGATGAAACACAGCGTCGGACAAGCCGTCCCAGTCCAGCGGCTTCACTTTGAATTTTTCACACAGCGACAGATTAAACGTCGGCGTCGCCTTGATCCAGCGCCCGGAAAGCCAGATATCATTATAGCCGTGGTAATAAAATGTATCCGTCTGCATCAGTTTCCGGAGACGTTCGGTGGTCAGATGGTTGCGCACATCGGCAAAATGCAGACGGCAGGGAATGCCCTCGGCGCGCAGGACGGCGGCCAGGACAACGGCCTTCGCCACGCAATACCCGTAGCCGTTTTTCAGAATCCTGCTGGCCTTGAAGGATTCCCGGTCGGTCCCGATCCGGTAGGGGTCGTAGTAGATGCCGTCCCGGACGGCGTAGTAGAGTTTGATTGCTTTTTCCCGCGGCGTTGCCGCATCTGCAACGGTTTTCCGGGCGAACTCCCGGATCTCCGGGGCATCGCTGTCCACAAACTCCGTCGGCTTTAAAAATTCATCATGCATGGCTCTTCCTTCATCAGAGGATGTTCATTTTGTTTCAAAGATCGCAGCGGCTGTCAAGACGGCAACCGGCCTGAATGGCCTGATCATCAGGGCTTCGCTTCTTATCCTGCTATCCATCAGTTTGCCCCTGCGACAGAAATCCTCAACCTGTTATGCAGTCCCGTTACAACCCGGCAGGCATCCAGACGGGATATCTTTTAACGCGGTTTAAGGCTGAGCCTGAAACCGGCATGCCGATTTTCCGGTAATAAGGGCCCAGATCTCTTTGAACGGCATTGGAAAACATGATGACCCACAGGTCTCTTTTTTCCTGGTCGTTTTTGGGCTTTTCCGCCGGTGTCAGCTTCTGGTAGGCGGCAAATACCTTTTTGAATGCATCCCACCCGAAATCCTTCTGCAGAAGAATATAGGTTTCCAATGCAAGTTGAGGATCTTTTTTCCATTCTTCAAAAGGAGAACCGCTCGCGATATATCTTTTCAGTTTGGGCCAGCCGTCTTTATGCCATTGATTTTCTACCGGCGTCGTTCCGTCCATTTTTTCCGTGACGTAAAGCGTAAACAAATTGACCGTCACTTCCGTTGCGCCGTCGAATGTCCATTCCGGCTTCTGGCAGTTATGACCCAGCTCATGCAAATGTCCCCAGGAAGCGGCATGGTAGATGTCGTTGTCCTTGCCCTTGTCAAGAGGCACAAGCCCGGCGGTATATTCGCTGACCTGCCGGTTGACAACAATCGGATAGCCTGCATGCAGCCAGCCGGTTTTCGGCTGGACATCATGCACAAATCTTTCCCTGTAATTTTTCGCCGGTTCCTGCTGCAACTCGTGATAGAAGCCCAATGCCTTGTCCCAGTAACGCATCAGTTTTTCAGGATCATCAATCCGCCTGATGATATCGGAAGAAAAGGTGATGATCAGCCGCTCGCCCGCCACTTCTCCCCAGGGCGCATCGCAGGTTCGAATTTTCTCGCGCCAATCTTTTAAACGCGTTTTCCCCAGTTCAAAATAAGGCGCCTGCACCGCTCCGTTGATCCTGACGTCAATCATTCTGTTTTCCGGTTTTCCGATCTTTTCCAGGTAAATCAAACCGCCATAGGGCGACGTGATGAACGTCTCGGGGCCTTCCAGAACCTTTGTCAGGGAGATGTCCGGACCGCGGTTAAACTGTTTCCGGTATTTGTCGTCAAAGGGGATGAGAACATCGGAATGAGCTCCGATCCTCACCTGGACGGCATTTCTCGCGCTTTCATCCATGGCGAAGCTGACAATTCTTCCCGCCGGCGCGTAAAGTCCCGTGCTCTGCCAGTGAAGACCGGATAAATCGAAGCGAACATTCTTTTCCAGTTCGGCGGCCTGCGGCCCGACATCACCGGGAAAAACACCGGCATCCTTCAGCCTGGATACTCTGCCGCAGGGCGCGGTCTGATACAGCATGTTTAACATCGCAATGGTCAATGCAAATGGCGCATCCGCTGTTGTCACGGGATTTTTAACCGATATAACCCTTCTTGCGCCAAACGAGTCATAATACTTTTCGAATTTTTGCAGTATTTTTTCATGAAAGGGAAACCGGCCTTTATAGGATTGAATAGCCGTCAGCAGATTATTGAGTTCATTGTCGGAAATCCTTCTTCCGGTCTCGATGATGTCCGAAATATTTTTTACCAGAAGCAACGGGTGGTTCTGGTTGCCCGCGGATTGAGATATCAGAAATTCATGGCCCGTAAAATCTCCATTGAAGGTGAGACCAAAATCACTCAGAAAAATATTTCCGATAAAATCTTTAGCGAGGCTCTTGCCATTCTTGCCGTCGCCATAATTGTTGTATACCCAGCCCAGCGCGAAACAGATGATGCCGCCGCCGTCGGCTACAAATTTTTTCAAGGCGTCCCGGGTGCGTTTGTCAAAAGCCTCCGGACGGCTGTTGGCGGTAAAGTCAATCATGATCAGATCATACTGTGACAGATTATCCGGGAATTGCGCCTCCTTCCGGAACTGGAGATCGGGGATGTCGTAAAACCTGTAATTAAGATTCATTTCCCTGGAAAATACCCTGATTCGTTTCTTGTCCGAAGCCGCCCAGGAAACAATATTTCCCACGAACTGATTGTTGTCCGCAGTGGCAATGTGTTTTTCGGCCACCCAGTCGCCGTGCGTCATTGCGACAATCCTTCCCTTGCCAAAGGTGGCGGCGGCAATTAATGACCGTCCTCTGCTGTCGGTAAGAATGGTAAATGCTTTTTCACCGAACACGGTGAGGAGTCCGGGCGTGCCGTCCATCCTGAGTTTTTGTATTCCCCCGGTCAACCGGCCGATGATTTCTTCCTGCTTTGCAAATTCACTTTGCGCGAGTGCGGAAAAGGCGGAAACAACGATGAACGCTGCGGCTAAAATGACTATCTTTGATTTCATGATGCTCCTTATTAATGTCAGGGCAATGTAATTTCAATGCATGTAACATGAACATGCAGCCATCCCATTGATTTTGCCAACATATACCATAGTTGAACTGATTATTTCTTTTTTTCTGCAGCATCAGGTAATTTAAAGAACAATTATTCCGGGATATTCGGGCGGGTATCCTGATAAGAAAATCCTCTGCTCTGCGATATTTCCGCCGGTTCAATCATGCTGATTGAACCGGCCCGGCGGCATTCCTGCTTGCGCCCAACCCCTGCTCATTTCACAGGAATACGGTCGGAACAGGGAACACCGGTTTGACATAATCCGCATCCCGCGTACTTTCCCATGTATCCCGGTCCGTGAGCGCCTTCCAGCCAGGGTTTCTGCTGTGTAAATAAAACATCGAAGCATTTACGTTTATCATGGCCTTTTTCGCTGAGCGCGCCGCCGGGACAGCGGCTGATGCATAGTCCGCACTTTTCACCGGCATAAAAAAGACAATTCGCCCGGTAATGCTTGTAGGGCTTGATGGACGGCGTAAGCTTCAAACCGGCAACCACGCTGCCACAGCGCATAGCCATCCCCATGGCGGTGATGAAACCATCGTTTAGACTGAAAGTCCCCAGACCCGCGGCATAAGCCATATGCCGTTGCGACCAGTTGGAAGCATAACCATCCGGCAAGGCCCATATTTTATAAAACGGCGATAATTCCGGGGCCACGGCGTCAACGCCCATCTCCTGCAGAAGCCCGGCCAGATCAAGGGAAAGCTGGTTGATAAAGTCCTGCCCCAGCCATCGTGTGTGATTCCAGCGCAGAGACGGACCTTCTTTCTCCATTGCGTTAGACCGCAGCGTTTCGCGGTGCGCAGGCAGCACAAAAGAAATAACGCTGACGCTTTGGGGCTGCGGCGCTTCTGTTTTCAAAGTTTGCGTCAGATGTTTAATCAGGATTTCACTCGGAGAAAAATGATCTTCGTGAACAACCTTCTTGTATTCATCAAACAGCGGATCATCGCCATCCGCAAAACCGATCAGCGGCTCTTCAAAGATAGGCTCTCCGCCGAATGCGGCAAGCCGGTTGGCGCTGCTTTCTCGCACATACTTCCGGATAGTCTCTTTAATAAACAGTTCAGGGTCAGCATCAAAACGCTTTTTCATTTATCCATCCGCTTCAGCAAAAAGTTAATAGTCCCTCTGTTTATCGAATTCTCAAAAGGTTGCGTCAAGAAGAAAATAATTAAGGGTTATGTCCCTCGAATTCCCTGTCCCTCGAATTCCCCCCTCTGCGCAAAAAAGATAAATCCCGCGTGGACCAGCGCCGCAAGCCAGCCGACCATCCCGGCGGACCCGGCGTATTCAATCAGGCAACGCAATGAATTCGTCGAAATGGCGATAAACGCCAGAACGGAACTTACGGCAAAGAGAACCGGGATGATCATGCCGATCCGTCGCCACTGGAAATAACGCGAATAGTAAAGCGCCAGGATGATGCCCGCCGCCGACAGCCCGCCGCTCTTCACCCTGGTCCAGATCTGCAGTGATAAAATATTGTCGCCGATCGTGCGGGGATCAGGGAGTGCCGAAAATTCCAGAAGCTTCCGCGTCTCGAAAATGTCGCCGATCAGCGTCACACAACACAAGGCAAAACCGATCCCGAGAACGGCCCGCGGCATACCGCCCGTGCCCGTCAGACGAAAGAGCAGCAGGAAGAGCGACGCCGTAAAGGTCGTGTAACAAACCATGAAATAAAAGTCGATGTGATGCGTTGCATCCATGGCGGCGCGGATGCGCCGTCCTGTATTGGTTGCAGGATCGCCCAGGACGGAGGCGATTTCCTCACCGCTACCGGCCATCTCGAACCAGAAGATCGCCTGCTTGAAGCCGGGCTCGTTAGGAAAAGTTGCAGGCGGCACAATGCTGCCGGAACGCACAATCATCGTCCCCAGGAGAATGAAGGTAAGCAACCCGGTAATGATCGCCATAAAAGC
>CAZBGE010000151.1:0-5299 GCA_964491435.1 uncultured Smithella sp. | reverse complement strand
AGAAATATTCGTCCGTGATCCACACGCGGAGATCTGATTTTTGTCCAATTGGCAAGTTTCAAAGGGGCCGTTCAGCAATGATGGTTTCAGGCATTGAGGACTCATCTTCAATCTGTCGGAAGCTGCGCGTAATGACTTGATTGTCGTCCGCGTCAACTTCTGAAATTTTTTTTGATTTTTCAGTCTGAAAATGCAAAAAAAATGTTGACAAATTTTTCTTCTTGCGTAAATTCGAAAATCAATACAGCCGTTCAAAACGGCTAATTTTTTACACGAAACACAGCCTCTGAAAGGAAAATGGATGGAAAACGAAACGCTGTTTAATGAGGAGACGGAACCTCCCGGTCCTGCGGCCGGACTCGTTTTGATTCAGAATGAAACAACGAATGTCTTTTCGTTGTCCTCCAGTAATCGGCGTCCATCAACGGTTAAATCAAAGCCGGAGAGACTTTATTTTCCTTTTAAAGATTCGTCCCGTGCACGCGCCTTCCGCAAAAAACATTATCCCGACATCAGTCGCATCGAGTGGTTTGACTGGCGCTGGCAATTTCAAAACGCCATCCGCGATGTCGGGACCCTTGACTCCATCATACATCTTTCCGACAACGAACGCCAAGCCATGATGCATCCGTCAGGCGACTTGCCGGTTGCTGTTACCCCTTACTACGCCAGCCTGATTTCTCCACACGACCCGTCCTCTCCTCTGCGTCGCTGTGTTGTTCCGGTGGTTGATGAATGCTTGCATACGAAAGGAGAAGAAGAGGATCCTCTTTGTGAGGACGCTGATTCTCCGGTTCCCGGCATCATTCATCGTTATCCGGATCGCGTGTTGTTTCTCGTCACGGATATCTGCTCAACCTATTGCCGCTACTGCACGCGATCCCGAATTTTCGGCCGTCAGCATCAATGCTTCATCGACATCGCCAAATGGGAAAAGGCGCTGGCCTACATTGCCTCCCATCCGAATATCCGCGATGTTCTCCTGTCGGGCGGCGATCCCCTGACTTTGTCCGATGACAAACTGGAATGGTTGCTCTCCAGACTCAAGGGTATTCCGCACGTGGAAATGATCCGCATTGGCACGAAAGCGCCTGCTGTCCTGCCGCAGCGCATCACGCCGGAACTGGTTTACATGCTGAAAAAATACCATCCCCTTTGGATGAGTATTCACATCACGCACCCCGACGAGCTGACTCCTGAAATGAGCGCTGCCTGTATTCGCCTGGCCGACGCCGGCATTCCGCTGGGCAGCCAGACAGTATTGCTTTCCGGCATTAACGACTCGGTTTCCACTATGTCCAGACTGGTGCATGGCCTTCTGCAAATTCGCGTCCGTCCCTATTACCTTTATCAGTGTGATCCGATTCCCGGCTCTTCTCATTTCCGCACTCCGATCAATAAAGGTCTGGAAATCATTCAGCGGCTGCGCGGCTATACAACCGGTTACGCCGTGCCGAACTACGTTGTTGACGCCCCCGGCGGCGGCGGGAAAATTCCGCTGCTTCCCGAATACGCCATCGGCTGGGATCAGGGCGATTTGATGATGCGCAATTACGAAGGCAATATTTTCCGTTACCCGGACAATCACGCTGAGTCAAAGGATATCCACTAGGATAGTGATAAATTACTATGTCCGGTAATTCCAACCGCCAATCCGCCAGCCATTGCAGAAACCTGACCATAGGCTTGACGTATGATTTACGCGACGACTACCTGCGTCAAGGTTACAGCCTGGAAGAAACCGCTGAATTCGACAAGCCCGACACCATCGAAGCGATTGAAACAGTTATTTTGAAAAACGGCTTCGCGACCGACCGCATCGGCCACATCCAGGCGCTGACGCAGAGACTGGCCGCGGGCGGCCACTGGGATCTTGTTTTCAATATTGCCGAAGGACTGCACGGCTTCGGCCGGGAGGCGCAGGTCCCGGCTCTCCTGGACGCTTATCAAATTCCTTATACCTTCTCCGATGCGCTGGGACAGGCGCTGACCCTGCATAAAGGCATGGCCAAACATGTCGTGCGCGATCTGGGCATCCCCACGCCTGATTTTGCAGTTGTTTCCGATCCGGAGGATGTTGACCGCATTTCTCTGTCCTATCCAATGTTTGCCAAGCCCGTCGCAGAGGGAACAGGCAAAGGTGTTACCGCCTTATCCAAAATCAACAACAGGAATGAACTGCAAAATGCCTGTACGAATCTATTGAAGACCTTCAACCAGCCGGTGCTTGTGGAAACATATCTTCCCGGGCGGGAATTTACCGTGGGAGTGGTTGGCACAGGCAGAGAGGCAAGAGCCATTGGCGCGATGGAAGTCATTTTAAGCCAGGATGCTGAACAGCATGCCTACTCTTATGACAATAAAGAGCATTACGAAAACCTTGTGCGTTACGCCGCCGTGGATGATGCGGAAGCCCGGCTGGCGATGGAAATATCTCTTGCCGTTTGGCGCGGACTGGGATTGAAAGACGGGGGGCGGATTGATCTGCGTTCCGATGCCCGCCGCATCCCGCATTTTATCGAAGTCAATTCCCTGGCCGGTTTGAATCCGGTCCGTTCGGACCTGCCCATTCTTTGCGGACTGGTAGGCGTAACCTACGAAAAACTTATCACAGATATTCTGCATTCCGCCCTCCGGCGCGCCGGTCTGCGGATGACAACAGGTTAAATCCAAAATCTCCAGAACAGGAAAACAATCAATGAGAAAAGTAGTCATTTTGCATACGGATGTGGCTCCCGATGCCGGTGAGGATGAACAGGATACTCTTCGGCAGGCTCAGATCGTTTTCCAGACAGTCATTTCTCTGGGATATGAACCCGTGATGCTGCCATTTGTCCTGGACTTAAATGCAACCATTGAAAAACTCCGCGCCCTGCAGCCTGATATTGTTTTTAATCTGGTGGAAACACTGGCCGGACGGGGCAATATGATTTATTTCGCAACAGCCCTGCTGGATTATTTACGGCTGCCATACACGGGTTGCCGGACGGACGCCATGTTTCTGACCTCCAACAAGCCCCTTGCCAAAAAAATGATGCACGCCGGTGGTATCGCCACACCATCCTGGTTGACCGCCGATGGAATCGTCACAGGCAAGGCGTCTTCCGATACCTATATTTTGAAAGCGTCCTGGGAAGACGCTTCCGTTGGTCTGGAGGACGCATCCATTTTTCAAACATCCAGCCAAAACATGCTTCTGGAGGTCCTGCGCAAACGCCGGCAAACCCTCGGCCTGGACTGCTTTGCGGAAGCCTACGTTGACGGCCGGGAATTCAACATCGCCCTGCTGGCTGCGGCACAAGGTGTCCGGATGCTGCCTCCCGCGGAAATGCTTTTTCACAATTTTCCGTCTGATAAATTGAAAATTCTGGATTACCGCTCGAAATGGGCGGTGGATTCCTTTGAATATCAAAACACCCGGCGCACTTTTGATGTTTTGCCGCAAGATGGAGAGTTGCTGAATCAGTTGCGGGCTATCAGCCGGACGTGCTGGGACCTGTTCGGATTGCGCGGCTACGCCCGCGTGGATTTCCGCGTCGATCATCAGGGCAACCCCTTTGTCCTGGAAATCAACGCCAATCCCTGTCTTTCTCCCGACGCGGGTTTTGCCGCCGCGCTGGAAAAAGCCGGGATGACCTATCCCGAAGCGATAGATCATATTCTCCGGGATGCTTTGACACCTGAAAATTAAGGAGGATTATTTTTGTGTATAAACCACTGGTATTGCTTTTCTTTTCCAATCTGTTCATGACCTTTGCCTGGTACGGCCATTTGAAAAATTTCAACAGCAGGCCCCTGTTCTTCGTGATTATGTTGAGCTGGGGAATCGCTTTTTTCGAATATGTTTTGCAGGTGCCGGCCAATCGCATCGGATTTCAACATTATTCCCTGGGCCAGCTGAAAATTATTCAGGAAGTCATTACGATGATCGTTTTTGCCGGTTTCGCCATCCTTTATATGAAGCAGCCGCTGAAACTGGATTTTCTCTGGGCGGCGCTCTGCATGGTCGGAGCGGTTTACTTTATTTTTCGCGGCGGCCTGCCGCAGAACGGATGATGCAGATGAATTCAGTCACCTACCGTCAGGAGATTCTGCCGTCCGATCTGGGCGCGATTTTGAATATTGTGCAGGGGAGCGGCTTTTTTTCCGCCGAGGAAGTGGAACTTGCCTGCGAGCTGGCGGCGGACCGGCTGGAACAGGGCAGGCAAAGCT
The DNA here is from genome assembly GCA_964491435.1 of uncultured Smithella sp. Taxonomy (GTDB): domain Bacteria; phylum Desulfobacterota; class Syntrophia; order Syntrophales; family Smithellaceae; genus UBA8904. The sequence goes on along the minus strand of CAZBGE010000151.1, from coordinate 1,087 downwards.
CCTATCAATTTCTCTTTGCCGAGCACGAGGGCGGCGTTGCCGGATACACTTGCTACGGCTTGATACCGGCGACCGCCGGCAGCTACGATCTTTACTGGATCGCCGTATCCGAAGCCATGCGCGGACGGGGTCTGGGCAAAATTCTGCTTCAGAAAACGGAGGAACTCATCCTCGGTCTGGACGGAATGAGGATTTACGCGGAAACTTCCTCCCGCGCACAATACGATCCGACCCAGCGGTTTTATGAGCGCTGCGGTTACATCTGCGAAGCGCTTCTCCGAGATTTCTATGCGCCGGGTGACAGTAAAATTATTTACTCTAAGTTATTGAAATAACAATTAATAATATTAATTTTTCTCTGAAAAAATGTTTTAAAACCTTGCAATTTCTCTGATAATTCGTTAGAGCACTGCTGACTTTAAGGTCACCTGGTGATCCGTAGGAATAAAGGAGGAATTGTTGATGCGCCTGTTTCCTAAAGAAGAAAATTTCTTTAACTACTTTGAAGAATTGGCCAATAAACTCGAAGAAGGCGGCCGGTTCTTTCTGGAAATGACCAGAAATCGCGATTATTCCGAAGCAAAAGTGTCCAGACTCAAGGAACTTGAGCATGAAGCGGATGTGATTACCCATAAAACATACGAAAAAATGCACACAACCTTTCTGACGCCCATCGACCGTGAAGATATTTACGCGCTGGTCAATAAGATGGACAGCGTTATGGACGTCATTGAGGCCACCGCCATCCGCATCCACATGTATAAAGTGAAAAAACCGGATGACGAAATCATCAAGCAGGCGGAAATCCTTTTTCAGGCCATCCAGAAAATCAAAGACGTTATTCACGGCCTGCGCGACATGAAAAACTCCCAGATGATCCTGGATGCCTGCGTGGAAATCAACACGCTGGAAAATGCCGGCGACGTTGTGCTGAGAACCATCATCACCAATCTTTTTATCAAAGAAAAAGACGCTATCGAACTGATTAAATGGAAAGAAATTTTTGAGCGGATCGAAGAAGCGATTGATGTTTGTGAAGATGTTTCCAACATCGTGGAAGGGATTGTCCTGAAACATGCTTGATTCA
>CAZBGE010000150.1:0-5463 GCA_964491435.1 uncultured Smithella sp. | reverse complement strand
CGTCAGCCTTCCAAGCTGAGGGTCGCGGGTTCGAATCCCGTTTCCCGCTCCAGATTTTTAGAGTGCCAGTTCAAAAGTTTAAAGTTGCGCCCACGTAGCTCAGTTGGTAGAGCACATCCTTGGTAAGGATGAGGTCACCAGTTCAATCCTGGTCGTGGGCTCCAGTTAAGGAGAATTATGAGAAATAATATTATTTTAGCTTGTACGGAATGTAAGCAGAGAAATTATACGACAACTAAAAACAAGCGGACCATGCAAAACCGTCTGGAAATGAAAAAATATTGCAAGTTTTGTCGCGGGCACAAACTGCACAGGGAAACGAAGTAGTCGCGTTTAAGACAGGCCAGTAGCTCTAATGGATAGAGCGCCGGACTCCAAATCCGGATGCTGGGGGTTCGAGTCCCTCCTGGCCTGCCAGTTTTTTCCGAAAAAGGGCTGAAGGTTTATGGATAAAATCAAATTATATACAGATAAGGCAATGCAATTCCTTACTCAGGCCAAGGCTGAGTTGAAAAAGGTTACATGGCCGACCAGGCAGCAGACATTAGCTTCCACCGGTGTTGTTATGATTATTGTGGCGGTTATGGCTCTTTATCTGGGAATTATCGACTTAATTCTTGCTAAACTAGTAAAGTTTATATTGGGTTAACTTCATGGCTTTCAAATGGTACGTCGTACATACTTATTCTGGATTTGAGAATAAGGTCAAGCTCAGTCTTCAAGAGAGAATTGAGCTGGCTGGTGCACAGGAATACTTTTCCGATATTTTGATACCGGAAGAAGATGTCGTGGAGTTGATTTCGGGAGAGAAGAAAACTTCCAAACGTAAGTTTTTTCCAGGATACGTCCTGGTGCGTATGGAAATGAGTGATGAAAACTGGCACATCGTAAAAAACACGCCGAAAGTCACAGGTTTTATCGGAAGTAAGGATAAACCATCTCCGATTCCAGATAAAGATGTTGAGAATTTAAAGGTCAGAATTGATGAAGGAACTCTGAAACCGAAACCAAAATTTAAGTTTGACGTCGGTGATCATGTTAAAATTATTGATGGTCCATTTACAAATTTTGATGGCGTCATTGATGAAGTAAGGCCGGAAAAAAGCAAGCTGCGTGTTATTGTCAGCATTTTTGGCCGGCCGACGCCTGTTGAGCTGGATTTTATTCAGGTAACTCAGGGGCAATAGAGTGTAGTTTATTTCAAGGCGCATAGTTTAGGCCTAAAATTTTTTAAATCAGGTGATTGTTATGGCAAAAAAAGTTATTGCGAACATCAAATTGCAGATTAAAGCGGGAAAGGCGACACCATCACCTCCGATCGGACCGGCGTTAGGACAGCATGGTGTTAATATTATGGAGTTTTGCAAGGCTTACAATGCCATGACGCAAAATCAGGAAGGTATGATCATTCCCGTTATTATCACGGTTTACGCGGACCGGTCATTTACCTTTATCACCAAAACGCCGCCGGCAGCCGTTTTGCTTAAGCAGGCTGCAAAAGTCGCCAAGGGGGCGGCGGATCCCAAAAGAGAGAAAGTTGGAACCGTTACAGCCAAGCAGGTTCAGGAGATTGCGCAGTTGAAATTCAATGATTTGAACGCAGTTAATATTGAAGGCGCAGTCAAGATTATTGCCGGTACGGCAAGGTCTATGGGAATTGAAATAGCAGGTTAAAAAAGATGAGGTTTTATTATGTTAAGACGAGGCAAACGCATTATAGCTGCAAAAGCTAAGGTTGAGCCGACCAAGCGCTACACGCTGAAAGAGGCTACGGAAATGGTTGTATCGATGGCTGGCGCTAAGTTCGATGAGACTGTGGATGCTGCCGTCCGTTTAGGAGTCAATCCAGCTCATGCCGATCAAATGGTTCGGGGCAGTGTCGTTCTTCCCAATGGTCTGGGCAAGACCGTGCGTGTGCTGGTTTTTGCCAAAGGGGATAAAGAAAAAGAGGCGCTGGAGGCCGGAGCGGATTTGGTCGGCAGCGACGAAATCATTGAAAAAATAAAAGGCGGCTGGCTGGATTTTGATCGCGTGATTGCTACGCCGGACATGATGGGTTCCGTTGGTAAAATTGCTAAAATTTTGGGACCGCGTGGCTTGATGCCTAATCCCAAAGTCGGAACAGTCACGTTTGATATTGCCAACGCCGTGAAAGAACTTAAAGCCGGAAAAGTGGAATTCCGTGTAGAAAAAGCCGGCATTGTTCATTCTCCGGTTGGGAAAGTTTCTTTTGGCGCCGAAAAATTAAGTGAAAACATTAATGCACTTCTGGAAATTATCGTCAAATTGAAACCTGCTTCCAGTAAAGGAACTTACATTAAAAGTATTTCATTATCCAGCACCATGGGCGCGGGTGTAAGAGTTGACCCGTTGGATATTAAGAGTGCCAGTTAAATGTAAATGTTGCATTCGCGGATGGTTATAAAAAATGTAACCGTTCGCGTTTACGTAAATTAGCAGAGGTCGAAGACAGCAGGTACGGAAGTTTAAACGGAAATGGCCTGCCGAGACTCGTAAAGAAAAAGTTGCTGCGCTTATCGGAGTAATCATTTTTCGGGAAACGGGGATCGGGCAGGAAGGCCGTTTCCTCTTCTGTCATGTGGCTAGATTCTCCGGCCTCAAGAAAAAATAATTTGAAAGGAGGCTGATAGATTGGATCGGAAAACAAAAGAACAAATTATATCCGAGCTTCAGGAGAAACTCAAACAGGCCAACCTAGGTGTATTGACCAGTTTCAACGCCATGAACGTTGAAAAAATGGAAGCCCTGAGAAACGCATTGCGCAAGAACGATGCTGAATTAAAGGTCGTCAAAAACACTCTGCTGGGCATTGCCTCGAGAGCGACGGACTTTTCTGTTTTGGCGGATCATTTCAAATATCCGGTCGCTGTTGTCTTGAGTTATAAGGATCCGGTGGCGCCGACGAAGGCGTTGATTGAATTCGCCAAGAAAAATCCTGAACTGGAAATTAAGGTCGGCGTGCTCGACGGCAAGTTTTTAACGAAACCGGACTTGATGGCTTTGGCCGAATTACCTAGCAGAGAAGTCCTTTTGGGTAAACTGGTTTCTGTTATGGCGGCGGTGCCGACATCTCTGGTCAATGTTTTAAGCGCGGTTCCCAGAAGCTTTGTGCAGGTGCTCAACGCCTGCAGTGAAAAAAAGAATACTCTAAACTAAAATAAATACTTAAATAAAGAGGAAGAAAAAATGGCTGAAATAACGAAAGAAGATGTTGTTAAATTCATTGAAAATATGACTGTGCTGGAGCTTTCCGCTCTGGTGAAGGAACTGGAAGAAAAATTTGGCGTATCCGCAGCCGCTCCTATGATGGCCGCCGTGGCGGTTCCCGGCGCCGCTCCTGCCGCAGCAGCAGTGGAAGAGCAGACGGAGTTCAATGCGATTCTGACAGGATTCGGCGCGGAAAAGATACAGGTGATCAAGGTGGTTCGCGCGATTACCGGATTGGGTTTGAAAGAAGCCAAAGATCTGGTGGAAGGTGTTCCCAAACCCATTAAAGAAGGTGTTTCCAAAGACGAAGCCGCCGACATCAAGAAGAAAATTGAAGAAGTGGGCGGAACTGTCGAGATTAAATAAACTCTTCTCACATTTTTAATTGTTTTTTTAAGGATATTATGGGTGACTTTAGAAAAAATTTTGGCCGTGTTAAGCAAATACAGGAAATTCCCAATCTGATTGAAATACAAACACGATCTTATGAAAAGTTCCTGCAAGCCGATGTGCCATTGGCAAGGCGGCGTAATGTCGGCTTGCAGGGCGCTTTTGAGAGTGTGTTTCCCATTTCGGATTTCAGTGGAAAGTGTTCGCTGGAATTTGTCAGTTACAAGATTGGGGATGTCCGGTATGATATGAGAGAGTGTGTTCAGAAGGGCATGACCTATGCTGCTCCTTTGAAAATTGTGGTCAGGTTGGTGGTGTTTGACACCGACCGGCTTGCCGACGGTAAGATCAATCGTGAAGCGGCGGAAACCAAGCCAATCCGTGATATTAAAGAGCAGGAAATTTACTTTGGTGAAATTCCGCTCATGACGGAAAACGGCACATTCATCGTCAATGGATCGGAACGCGTGATTGTCAGCCAGTTGCATCGGTCGCCCGGTATCTTTTTTGATCATGATAAAGGGAAAACGGTTGCTTCCGGCAAACTGATCTACTCGTCGAGAGTCATTCCTATTCGCGGTTCCTGGTTGGATCTGGAATTTGATTCCAAGGATCTTCTCTATGTGCGGATTGACCGCCGTCGGAAAATGCCCGTCACGATTTTGTTGAAGGCCATGGGCAACTCAACGGAATTTATTTTAAATTATTTTTACAATATCGAAAAAATTACTCTCGAAGGAGAAAAGATTTATTTCGCGGTCGACGAATCCCTAACGGGTCAAAAAGCGCCGGAAGATATTAAAGATCCGAAAAGTGATGAAGTGATTGTTAAAAAAGGGCGCAAACTGACCAAGCCGCTGCTCAAGAGGGTTATCGATGCCGGGATAAAGCGTGTAGCCATTAAAGAAGTTGATTTAACAGGGAAAGTTCTTTCTGCTGATGTTCATGATCCCGAGACCGGAGAGGTTCTTTTCCGATGCAATGAAGAAATACCGTTAAATGGACTCGAGATTGCTCAGGAGAAGGGCGTCAAAGAATTGAAGTTCATTCACATTGATGAAGATCTCGATAACGCCTCCATTCGTGATACGCTTTTGATGGATCGGATTGATACCTCGGAAGATGCGATTATGGAGATATACCGAAGACTTCGTCCAAGCAATCCTCCGACACCGGAAACCGCAGCAAAGTTTTTCAACAGTCTATTTTTTGAGCCGGAAACTTACGATTTATCGGACGTCGGACGCGCCAAGATGAATTATAAACTGCGTCTCAATGTGTCAACGGATTTGACGGTGTTGCGTAATGAAGATATTATGGCGTCCGTCAAATATCTGATCGATTTGAAAAACGGCGTTGGTGAATGCAGTGTGGATGATATTGATCATCTGGGAAACCGCCGTGTACGTTCAGTGGGAGAGCTCATTGAAAATCAGTACCGCATTGGTCTGGTTCGCATGGAACGGGCGATCAAGGAAAAAATGAGTCTGCAGGATATTGAAACCATGATGCCGCACGATCTCATCAATGCAAAACCGGTATCGGCGGTCGTTAATGAATTTTTTGGCTCGAGTCAATTGTCCCAGTTTATGGATCAGACTAATCCGTTGTCGGAAATTACTCATAAACGCCGTTTATCGGCTCTGGGGCCGGGAGGCTTAACGAGGGAGCGCGCCGGATTTGAGGTCCGTGATGTTCATCCGACGCATTACGGGCGAATCTGTCCGGTGGAAACGCCTGAAGGGCCCAACATCGGCTTGATAGTGTCTTTAAGCACCTATGCGCGTGTCAATGAATTCGGTTTCATTGAAACACCATATCGTCTGGTAGAAAATGGCCAGGTCT
>CAZBGE010000149.1:0-5541 GCA_964491435.1 uncultured Smithella sp. | reverse complement strand
CCCGGCTTGCAGCGCTGGATGCTGATTTGGAAATCGCCTACAGCCGCTGGGACGAGCTGGAAGAACTGGCAGCAAAGTTTTCTGCTTAAAAGGTATAAAAATGTTATCCGGCAGGTAAGACAGTGTTTGTCTTAGTTCTGGCTGAAGCAAAAGATATTTTCCGAATTGCGAAGTCTACTCGGTTTTATGAGTGTTGTCACGTAGTGGAGTTTTATGCTGACTAAGTGAGCTATAGGGGAGATCATATCAGACAATCGATCCCCGAATTGGACGGCCATAATTATCGATGTTGATTTTCAAATGGGCAAACTTACCACAGGAATCGCAGAATTCATTGTGATACTGAGCAACCCATCTGTACCTTCTATCTATTTGGGGTTCGCCTTTATGCTCTTTAATTTTATGTTCAATTGCCAATTTATGCTTCTTAAGATCATTTATAGTAAAATACCCATCATCCCATGTGACTGCTTTTAAATAATCTACAAAATGCTGTCCGTCAGCGTCTAGGCAGATATTATCAATATGAGGCGTTTCTTCATCTTTAAGGGGGTAATATTCAAGTTGTTCCTTAATCTTTTGTATCGCCGAACTTGTTAGAACTATCCTTGGATTCACAGCAAAGTTGTTTTCCGCCTCATAGGCTTCAAGAAGCGCCGGACCATAGACTACGATGTTATCCATGTACAATACATCTATTGAAATTCCACCTCTTACAAAAAACCCATCTATTGCAAGTCGCATTTGGAAACGGGATAATTCACGAAATGCCTGCATCAGCTCTTCCTGACCAAAAAATGAGATCGGATATCCCATTACAATATTATCCGTAAATGCTGAAAATGCTGAAAAATCCTTTTCGCGATCAAATATATTGGCATATTGTGGATCAATGTGCTGGCGAGATTCTATTAATGCACAATGTATTTTTTCGAGAAGTTTCTGAGCTTTAACTTTGTCATCTTTGAAATTCTTTTTAATAAGTTCTTTGAAACCAAGAATATCGACGAATGCGGTTACTGAATTTTGTAACTTTGGTTTTTCCCCACAGACAACATAGGGATTTTTTAAACACCCCATTTCATTTTCTGATTTTGTCTTCATTACATACCTCATGAACCACCAATGACTTACCAATTAATGCCGTGCTTTGTTAAATAATCCTGAGCCGTATTAGAGCCTAATCGTGCAGCTCTCTTATAATCGTTTACAGCCTGTGCATCATTGCCAATATGCTCATGGGCAATCCCACGGTTCACGTAGAAATCAGCATCTTTCGGGTTGAGTTCAATAGCCTTATCGTAATCTTCAATGGCCTGGGCATACTTTTCAAGATGTACACAGGTAAGTCCTCGGTTATAATGAGCCTCTGGAATTTGTGGGTTCAGCTCAATGGCTTTATTAAAATCCACAATTGCCTGCTTGTAGTTGCCAATTTCATCATAACGAAGTCCACGATTATTATAAGCTTTTGCATAGTTTGGATCGAGCTCTATGGCTTTATTGTAATCCGTGATAGCTTGCTTGTCGTTTCCTATACCAGAATAAGTATTTCCTCTGTTAAGATAGGCTTTGGAGTCTAACGGGTCGAGTTTAATGGCTTTGTTTAAGTCCATAAATGACTGTTTGTAGTTACCAAGCTGTTGATAGTTTACCCCCCTGTTAAGATAGGCTGCCGCATAGTTTGGGTCGAGTTCAATAGTTTTGGTATAATCTGCATTTGATCTTTTATAGTCACCAAGTTCTCCATAGACGAGTCCCCTATTGTAATAACTAACAGATTTATTAGGGTTAAGATCAATTGCATTAGTAAATGCTTCTATTGATTTCATTAGTTGTCCAGCAACATAGGCCTGATTACCCATTTCAAACCATTCAATTCCCTTTAGGTCTTCTATGGTTTTATTATAGGCTATTATATCTTTTCTTTTCTTTTTTCCTGAAGATAGCTTTTTACGTAAACGTTTATTTTCTCGCAAAAATTGATCAGTGAGTTTCCTCGCCTCTTCCAGTTCCTTAACCTTACGACCGTTTTGGTGAAGTGAATCAATCGCTCTCATCACATCAATGGAATCTGCTGTAATCTTAGCTTTCAGCCAGTATTTTAGAGTTTCCGTATCCCATTTTTCATCAATGAGCTCTGTCTGGACAATGCCAGCCGTCAGAATAACTATCTTGTCTTTTGTTAGTTGGAAGTTTTTCACTTCTGTTTCACTTTCCAGATACGTTCCCAATTCCTCCAGAAGAAGCCTCTTAACTTCTCTGAGCGCTATAACCCGACAGGAGTTTTTACTGTCTTCATCACTGGCCTGATATGTATATTCTTTCATGAATATCTTTGTTTCCGCGCTGACAATATTAACAGGGAAAACGAAATATAGAATGAATATTGAAACAATACAGACGGTGTTGATTGTTGATCGAATATTCATTTAACAACCCTCCGTAATTTAATTGGCATATGTGTGAGATTGCTAACATAATTATTAGGCAAATATCAACAATTCCTTTGCTGGTTCAATCGTCCCTCGGTTGAACCAGCATATTCCAGAGCAGTCAAACGGATTGCGCCGGCGGAAAAAATGTTTATCAGGCCAGCGAATGGAATATCCTGTAGTTTCACGCGCAGCTAAAGCTACGCGCTACATTGATGATGGTCCCGGTTTATGTAGTCCGGGTCTTCAGACTCGCTTGACCATTCCTCTTTGCCGGTTCCATCGTCCTTCGATTGAACCAGAATATTTCGGAGCAATTAAAATGATTGCTCTATCAGAAATACTCGTCATTGATTAAGACTTAGCCTCCCTCAGGCTGTCAGGCGAGTGATTGATTATCAAGTCATTTTATGCTACTTGTCATAGCAGGAACGAGGTAAGTATATGTCCACAGCAATAATCAAGGAAGAAGCCCACAAAATGATCGACCAGATGCCCGCCGATGCCACATGGGACGATTTGATGCATGAAATCTATGTGCGTGAGGTGATCGAACTGGGGTTGGCTGATAGTGAAGCCGGTCGTACAAAAGATGTGAAAGAAATCCGAGCAAAGTATGGCCTGCCGGAATGAACGTTCACTGGACAAATACGGCGGAAGGACATCTCGATGCCATCTTCAACCATATTGCACAGAATTCCCCCGAGTATGCCAAGCGCATGATTGATCGCATTACCCGGCGATCCCAACAGATTGGCGAATATCCCCTCTCAGGCCGCAAAGTTTATGAATACGATTTCAATCAAGTTCGCGAAGTGCTTGAAGGACCCTACCGCATTATTTATCATATAAAACCAGACCAGGTTGATGTCCTGGCAGTTATCCATGGCGCCATGAATATATTGCATTCTTCGGAAGATGCTGATGATTGAACCGCGATAATCGTATGAACTATCTTTGCCGGTTCAATCGTCCTTCGGTTGAACCGGCATATTCCGGAGGAATCAAAATGACTGCTCCGGCGGAAAAAATCCTCCCGAACCCTCCTTTACAAAGGAGGGATTCACTGTTAAGTTCCCCGTTACTTGAGTGAGATTGGCGAACGGCAGGACGGCCGAGTCCGGAATGCAGGAAGCTCGTTCTTTTCTGAGAGATTGTGTCATAATGATATAGGGTCGTCATTCTTTGCCCGGCATTCGCCGGGTAAACATCCGGCGGGAATCCAGACCCCATTAATATCACTGGATTCCGTATCGCGCTGCGCTTGTACGGAATGACGAAATTGTAATTGCGACACAGTCTCTGAAGGAGGATTTCAAAGGAAGAATGATGAATATAGTGCATATGAGCCTGCCCCGGCAATTGGAAGCGGCGGTCCTCGCGGAAAAAATCCGCGAGGCATTGGCTTCGCGCCGGATAAAGCTTCGGCCGGAGGGCGAAATGGAGGTCCCTCTTCTGAGCATCCGTCCATCCCTTGCCGGCGCGCTCAGAAAAGCCTGTCTGCAAAAGCGCGTCCGCTTTGGATTTGACGATATTGCGGAAAAACTGGCCGGAGAAAAAAGAGGCATCGATCATGTGAATATGCAGTTGCATGCCATGCCCAAGGATCGCATCTCGCGTCTGCTGTTGTTTTCCAATGACGGGGCGGAGCGTCTCTATCGCCACATTGAGCAAATTCTGACCGAACACTCCGGCCGCATCCTGGGCTGCCGGCTGGACATCGACAGCAAAGAGATGGGGCAAATGCTGACTGTCAGAAGCACGGGCATTAAAGTGATTCTGGTAGAGCACAAGGATGCTGTGTCCGATATTCTGCGATCGCTGGTTGAACGATAATTGCACATTGCATAATTGACGCCTTTTGAGTATAAACGCACGTCTGCTTAATCTAGGCAGATCAAAAATATCGTTTTAAGGGAAATCATGGCGGATAGAATTGAAGTCGGTTTTAAAGAAGGCATTCGCGATGCGCTGGGCGAAAAGACAAAAAAGCGCATTGTCGATAATCTGGCGCTGGCCGTGGCAAAAGTTTCGACCATTGAAGTTTATACCATTGCCGGGGGGCTGTCGGCATCAGAACTGAAAAAAGCTGCCGCCGGGCCGCTCTCCGATCCGGTCATTCAGGCATTCGCCGTCAACCAGCCGCTGGCGAAAAATTTCGACTGGCTCATCGAGGTAGGTTTCCGTCCGGGCGTCACCGACAATGTCGGCAAGACGGCCCGCGAAGCTGTTACCCTGTTGCTGGGCGAAAAAGCCGGCAAACGGAAAATTGCGGTTTATACATCCCGCCAGTATCTGATCAGCGGAAAAATCACCCGGGCGGACGCGGAAAAAATCGCCGCCGGACTCCTCGCAAATGATCTGATCGAACGCCATCAGGTAATCGCCGCAGGCGATTTTGATTTCAAGCGCGGCCTGCCCGCATTTGTTCCGCAGGTGCTGGGCAAAGACGAACCGCAGGTCCATCAGATCAGTCTGGCCGGCGTGGACGCGGAAGGCCTTTTGAAAATCAGCCGGGAAAAACTTCTGGCCCTGAACCTGGAAGAGATGCAGAAGATTCAGGCCTACTACCGGAATCCCGCCGTGATCAAAGCCCGCAGGAAAGTGGGCTTGGATGAAAACACGACCGATGTGGAGCTGGAATGCCTGGGGCAAACCTGGTCGGAGCACTGCAAGCATAAGATTTTCAACAGCCAAATTGACTATACCGACGGCCGCAATCGCCTGACCATTGATTCCCTTTTCAAGAAATATATTAAAGGATCGACCGCCGCAATCCGCAAGTCCAAAGGCAAGAAGGATTTCTGCCTGTCCGTTTTTGTGGACAACGCCGGCGTCATTAAATTCAACGACGATTTCAATCTGGTCTTCAAGGTGGAGACGCACAATTCGCCGTCCGCGCTGGACCCCTACGGCGGCGCTCTGACCGGCATTGTCGGCGTCAACCGAGACCCGTTCGGCACGGGCCTTGGCGCAAAACTGATTTTCAACACGGATGTGTTTTGTTTTGCCTCACCGTTTCATAAAAAGAAACTGCCGCCCCGCATTCTGCATCCCCGCCGCATTTACGAAGGCGTGCGCGAAGGCGTGGAACACGGCGGCAACA
>CAZBGE010000148.1:0-5641 GCA_964491435.1 uncultured Smithella sp. | reverse complement strand
ATCAAAAAAGGCAATACGGCGTGGGTTCTTGATTACGCGCTGCAGGAAGCGGAAAGGACGCCAGGCGTCACAACACAATCAGTTGCGCTGACGGGTCTAAAAATCGCCGACTGCAATCACTGCAACTGGTGCATGAAGAAGCAGACTCCTGAAAAACTCTGCTCCATGGAAGACGACGCCCTTCCGGTTCTGGAGAAGGTGCAAAAATGCGATATTCTGGTTCTTGCCACCCCGGTTTACTTCTCCAGGCTTTCCGGGACAATGGCCTGTTTCCTGGACCGGACCCGGTGCTTCACGCACGGATCAAACGGCCACCTGGCCCTCAAAGGAAAGATTGGCGTGGCCCTGGCCGTGGGCTGGCGCCGCAATCTGGGCATGGAAACAACCCTGGCCAGTCTGCACAGCGGATTCCTGGTGCATGAAATGATCGCCCCTTCCTGTCATGATGCAGGGGCTCTTTATGGGGCGGCCGTCGTTTCCGGGCAAAGAGACGAGGCATTTGCCTATAAGCGTGACAAACTGGGGGTCAAGGACGACCGGGAAGGACTCAACTCAACAAAGCTGCTGATGGATGAGGCCGTCCGCACGTTCCAGAAGTTCAAAAATTTGCGTTAGCTTATTTTTGATGAACGGAATTGATTTGCCAAACCCTCCATTGTCATGTTTTCAGCGATCTCATCATGAGGAATAAGCACGTATTGCCATGGTTTGCCGCCGTTGCTTGCGGCATGGTTTGAGGCGTTGGCGCACCATTTCAGAGCCGCTTCTTTTTTGGCCAGGACAATTTCATCATTCATCTCGTTTCTGGCTTTCGGCTCCAGCATGAAAATCATCTCTTCAGTTTCAGCTACAAAATCCGGCTGATATTCCAGATGATCGGCCCCCTGACGATAAATTATCTGAAACTGGCCTTTGGCCGGTTTGAACCATTTGAGGGTATCGCGATCAAGAATCACGGCAAGCTTGCGTTCGGCATCCGAGGCAAATTTTTGCACCTGATACAAGCAGCGGGAGAACCCATTGAAGAGATATTTGGCCATATTGCTCTTGTCCGAAGGCGAGATATGATAATCAAGCGGCGGCTCTGTGACACTGTGCGTATAAGCGCTTTCCTTTAATTCTGTGTAACCTTTACTGACCACCACTTCGTAGCCCGTGGCTTCTTCCCAGTAATGATCCTGCATTTGCGCATGAATAAACCGTGCAATATCACGCTGGTAACAAGTGAGCACCTTTCTGGTATCTTCTTCGGAAAGATAGGTCCTAAAATGTTGCACCGTCTGGGCCGCCAGATCGTAAAGCAGATCGGCATGCTCGTCATAGGAAATATCGTCAAAATCAACCAGACCGCTGACAACGTAATCTTCCAGACGCGACTCCTCAATGCCGCCGCGGTTCAATGCCAGAACTTCCCTTTGATTGGTCCGCAAATGCTGAACCCATAATTCATCTGAAATAGCCTGGTAATTCAGCGCACTCAAAGAAAGCGTGAAGGACCGGAACCCCGATTTCACCTCACCTTTTGGGGTGACAAGAATACGCGGAATATTGATGGTCTGCTCCGTAATGAGTTCTACCGTCTTAGCCACAACGGCGGCGATGTCGGGCTTTTCGATCACACCTGCCAGTTCCTGTTGCACGGCTTGGCGCTGAGCCTCTACCTCGCGGACGATTGCAGCCTGAATTTCCGGTTTCTTCAGGTGGTTGATGTCCGGCAGGTCTTTGGGGCGGTTTTCCATCTTGCGAATCACTTCCCAGGCCATTTGCGCCGCCTCTTGTTCTTCCGGTTTGGTAAAAACCGGCGTTTGATCCTGTCCGGCTATTGTTGTGCTGCCGGTCGCCTGCTGGGGTTTGAAACCCAGCCTGGTTGCCAGATTGGATTGAGAAACCACCGTCACCGTCTTTTTCCCTAACACAGTCTCATCCAGGACAACCGCCTGCATATGGATGACCGAATCGGGACGATTGGCCTCGTCAATAATTTCCTGAAACTTGTCATGGGCAACGATATTCAAGCGATCCACAGCCGTTACGCCGGTTCGTTTTCCATAAGGCAGGCGCAGCCCCCGGCCAATGGACTGTTCGATCAGGATGCGCGCATTGGCTGCCCGCAATGGCACAATCGTATAAAGGTTGGTCACGTCCCAGCCTTCCTTGAGCATATTCACATGGATGACAATCTCCGTCGGCTCGGCAGTCGATTCGACTTGCAGCAAGCGTTCAATCATCTCTTCTTCTTCCCGGCCGGTGCGGCTGGAGTCCACCTGGATGACTTTTTCGCAATAAGCGCCCTCAAAAAATTCAGGCGACTGAATCATTTTCATCAATGACCCGGCATGAGTCGTATCGCGGGCAATCACCAGCAGAAAGGGCTTAACGATCGGATGGCCGGTTTCCCGGGCATAGGTTTCCAGCTCTACTTTCACGCTTTCATGCAAACGCACCCCGTCCATCAGTTTCATTTTTTCAATCTCTTCCGGCGGCATCCCCGCCGGATTAAAGTCTTTGCGCGTCACCACAGCAGGCTCTTTAACAAAGCCATCTTCCATCGCCCGGCCCAGGGGGTAATCGTAAATCACATTCTTGAATGGCGCGGGACCGCGCGGAGTTTCCATAAAAGGTGTCGCAGTCAACTCCAGCCCCAGAATCGGCTTGAGTTCGTTGATGGCCCGCACCCCGGCGCTGGCCCGGTAGCGGTGGGACTCGTCCATGATCAGCACCAGATCCGGCAGGCCCGCCAGGTAATCAAAATAACTCTGGCCGATGTATTCGGAAAGCCTTTTGATCCTCGGTGATTTGCCGCCGCGCACCTCCGTATTGATCTTGGAAATGTTGAAGATGTTGATCTTGCAGCGCAGGAATGCGTCAAACAGCGTCACCGCCATCCCTTCATAGTTGTCGCCGGTGACAATGGATGGCGCGTCCGTGGCGAATTCCGCAATGCCTTTGAAAACATATTTTGGCGTGTTGGGCGTAAAATCGGCGATCAGCTTATTGTAAATGGTCAGATTCGGCGCCATGACAAAAAAATTATTGATGCCGTGGGCCAGATGCAAATAACTGATAAAGGCGCCCATAAGTCTTGTCTTTCCCACACCGGTCGCCAGAGCAAAGCATAAAGAAGGGAACTCCCGCTCAAAGTCAGCAATCGAGGGAAATTCGCTTTGGATGGCCGCAAGCTTTTCCGCCGCATCGGCATTTTTCCCCGGCGGGGCAATCTCCATGATGCGGTCAAGAATTTCCAGGGATCGTCGTTGCGGAGGGCGCAGGCTCAAGCGTCCCGCGATGGCGTTCACGTGACGGTTCATGGGATTATCTCCATAGTTTCTACATTGGGCATGTGTAAAAGCTCGAGCCAGAATGCGGCAAGAGATGCGCCACTCAGTGCGTGGTGAATCTCGCCTGGCTGCTTAGTAAATAGGATGTGATCGTGGCACTCCAGATTTTTCTTTGTAGTCCTATCTGAATCCTTTGCCTTCATGATTCCTCCTCTTCGAAAAGACTCTGCTGGCCGGATTTGGGCGGCGCTTTGGGCAGGTTCTCCACTTGCAGGCTGTAGTCGTCATGCCCCCATTCACATCGGGAAAGCACCTGGCGGGGAATCTTTTTGACTGTCAGATTGGGGTAGTCGCCCCTGCCGCGAAAGGCCGTGCAAAGCACCAAAAGCGTGCGGTCCGGCCCGACCTCGTCTGCGAGTTGCAGAAGCTGCTCGTGCGTCAGGCTGGCGGTTGTCACATACAGAAAATCGCGCTCGGTGGAATAGCCGTGCTGCCAATAAACGGCATCGCTGGGCGCATAGGTAAAACCTTCCAGCTTGCAGAGCGCCTCGGCCAGCATGGCGGCATTGTATGTTTTGTTGATGATCCAGTTGTCCCACTTGTCTTTTTCCAGAAGCGACGGCGCAAGGCGGAAGTAGCGGAAACCGCCCCCGCCTTTCCAGTTGACCGCCTTGGTGACGCCACCCTGATCTTCGCCGTCGATGACTTTTTTCAAACGAGGAATGATGTGGGTATGGCAATGCTCACCCAACTCCACCATGATCCAGCGCCGCCCCATCTTGTGGGCCACTGCGCCGGTCGTGCCTGAACCGGCGAAAGAGTCGAGGACAAGGTCGCCGGGGTTGGTGGCAAGTGTAATGATACGATTGAGAAGACGTTCCGGTTTAGGTGTTGTAAAGACATCGTTGTCTTTTATAGACTTAAGTTCCTTTTTTGCTTCTTGATTATCTCCAACTTCAGCTCGATACCATATCGTCTTGGATACGGAACCTTCTTGTACTTCAGAAAGAAATCTTTTTACTGAAGGAACATTGTTACCATCTTTACCAAACCAGATCCTATTATCATTAATCAGTTCCTGAAATTTTTCTCTTGAGATGACCCAACAGCGACTCTCAGGCGGATGCACAGTTTTTCCTGAAGGCAATGTTATTGGATAATCATTTGACGCCGCATATGTTTTGACTGACAGATCGCCTGATTTCCATAACCCACGAGGATCATTGTCTAAATTTTTATAACGTGCATCCATTGCTTCAGTTCGCGGTAGTAAATTTGGTCGCCAAATATCTTTGTTTTTTGCGAATGTCAAAACATGGTCATGGCTATCTGAGAGCCATTTTGCATCATTTTGCGGGGAATACTTCTTTTCCCATATAACATTCGCAATGAAGTTTTTTCTTCCAAAAACTTCATCACAAAGCACTTTAAGATAATGCGCCTCATTATCATCAATCGTAATCCAGAGAGAACCATCCTCGGACAACAGTCTGCGAATAAGCTCCAATCGATCGCGCATAAGTGACAACCAGATGGAATGTTCCACCCCATCATCATAATGCGTAAAGGCGCTGCCTGTATTGTAAGGCGGATCGATGAAGACGCACTTGATCTTTCCGGCATACTCCGCCTCCAGTGCCTTCAGCGCCAGCAGGTTATCCCCGAAGATCAAACGGTTGTCGAATATGTCCTTGCCGGTCACCCGATGCTTTGCGTGGTAGGATTTCTCCGGGTCTTCCAGCAGAATCCGCGGCTCCAGCCGCGGCCGGTTTTCCTTTCCAATCCAGGTCAATTCAAGTTTCTGGTTTTTCTGGTTCATTGTTTATATCGTAAGTAACTGACCAACACCTATACGGTCGCCGTTCTTAACTAACTTATAGAATATGTCGTCTTCCTTAATCATCGACCTTCTAGGGTATACGGGTGTTTTATTTAACGTCTGGATAGCTTGTTTTTTTGTATTCAACACGATGAAACGAGTTCTTCTGTCAGGTATATTACAGTTATTAAGCTCACAAAGAATACAGTCAAGGTATTTTAGAAAACACAAAGTCGCCTTGAATTGCTTATCGGCCCCTTTAGGGTTGTCGGATTTCAATTCACAAAGAATTTTGTAATGAATTTTCTCGTGAGTACATAATATTACTGCATCACAAGCCTTATTATGATCTGAACCTGCCGCTTGCTTAAGGAATGGTGAATATCGTTTTTCTTTACCTTGTCCTATCTCCGGGAAAATCATTATAGCGTTGGCGCCAAGATGTTGAATTTCGATATTTGTAAGTCTTGCTCCTTTACCTTTCTCCTTGATTCTGCAACAATTCAGGGGATCACTGGGCAAAGCATATACCTTTGTTTCAAGA